>NZ_CP090836.1:0-280000 GCF_021491915.1 Paracoccus everestensis
TGGGGTATTGCCGCAGTTCCGCCTTCCCGATGCGCGTCGCGGATCCTGTTTCGCCGGAAGGTCCGGTGAAGGCTGGGGACAGGATAGATAGGGCAAGACCATGGACGAGATCTGGGGCCAGGCATGCGCCGCGCTTGAAACAAGCGTGGGACCGAACAATTTCAATCATTGGATCAAGCCCCTGCGCCTGACCGGCGTGGATGCGGGCATTGCCCATTTCGCCAGTCCGACGCGCTTCATCTCGGACTGGGTGAACCGCCACTTCGCCAAGGATATCCTGGGCGAGCTCAGCCGCCATGGCGCCCCCGTGGAACGCCTGCGCTTCGAGGTCGTGCCCCAGCAGGCCCCCGGCCGCGCCCGTCCTGCTGCCGCCGCCCCGGCCAAGCCCGCCCGCCCCGTCGCATCCGCTGCAGCCCCCGCATCCGTCCGCGTGGCGCGCGCCGATCTGGGCGCGCCGCTGGATCCGCGATACACATTCGGCAATTTCGTCGTCGGCAAACCCAACGAACTGGCCCATGCCGCCGCGCGCCGCGTGGCCGAGGGCGGGCCGGTGGGCTTCAACCCGCTGTTCCTGTATGGCGGCGTGGGCTTGGGCAAGACGCACCTGATGCACGCAATCGCCCATGACTATCAGATCAATCATCCGGCCGCGCAGGTGCTGTATCTGTCGGCGGAACAGTTCATGTACCGCTTCGTGCAGGCCTTGCGCGAAAGTTCCATCATGGATTTCAAGAGCATGTTCCGCAACGTGAACATGCTGATGGTGGACGACGTGCAGTTCATCGCCGGCAAGGACAGCACCCAGGAAGAATTCTTCCACACCTTCAACGCCCTGGTCGACCAGGGCAAGCAGATCGTCATTTCCGCCGACCGCGCCCCGGCCGAGATCAAGGGGCTTGAGGAACGCATCAAGTCGCGCTTGTCCTGCGGGCTGATCGTGGACCTGCATCCCACAACCTATGAATTGCGCCTGGGCATCCTGCAATCCAAGACCGAGGGCTTCCGCGCCCAGCAGCCGGATCTGGAAATCGGCACCGGCGTTCTGGAATTCTTGGCGCATCGGATCACCACCAACGTCCGCGTGCTGGAAGGCGCGTTGCAGCGCCTGTTTGCCCATGCCAGCCTGCTGCGTCGCGAAATCACGCTGGAAGTGGCCCAGGAATGCCTGGCCGACATCTTGCGCACCAACGACCGCAAGATCTCGATCGACGACATCCAGCGCAAGGTGGCCGAACATTACAACATCCGCCTGGCCGACATGATCGGTCCGAAACGCGCCCGCAACGTCGCCCGTCCGCGCCAGATCGCCATGTATCTGTCCAAGCAGCTGACCAGCCGGTCCCTGCCGGAAATCGGACGCCGCTTCGGCGGGCGCGACCACACCACGATCATGCACGGCATCCGCAAGGTCGAGGAACTGGCCGTAGAGGATCATGCTCTGGCCGAGGACGTGGCGCTGCTGAAACGCCTGCTGGAAGCCTGATCCCCGAAAGCCTCACGAAACCCTTGTGACCGCCCTCATGGCTGGTTACAAATCAGGTCCGCAGACGGGCCGGGTTGGCCATATTCACAGGGAAACGTGATGAAATTCTCGATCGAGCGCGCCGTTCTGGTCAAGGCCGTCTCTCAGGCCCAATCGGTTGTGGAACGTCGCAACACCATCCCGATCCTGGCCAACGTCCTGATCGAGGCCGCGCCCGACGGCGTCAGTTTCCGCGCCACCGACCTGGATACCGAGGTCGTGGACCAGGCCCCGGCGCAGGTCGAACGCCCCGGCGCCACCACCGTCAGCGCGGTCATGCTGAACGAGATCGCGCGGAAATTGCCCGACGGCGCCTTGGTGCAGATCAGCAGCGACGATGCGACAGGGCGGCTGGCGGTTCAGGCGGGGCGATCCTCCTTCAGCCTGGCCACGCTGCCGCGCGAGGACTTCCCGGTCATGGCCTCGTCCGAATACAGCGCCAATTTCAAGGCCAAGGCCGATATGCTGCGCCGCCTGTTCGACAAGGCGAAATTTGCCATCTCGACCGAGGAAACGCGTTACTATCTGAACGGCGTCTATATGCACGTGGCGCAGGTCGATGGTCAGCCGATGCTGCGCTGCGTGGCGACCGACGGACATCGGCTGGCGCGGATCGACGCACCCCTGCCGGTTGGCGCGGACGAGATGCCGGGCGTGATCGTGCCGCGCAAGACGGTTGCCGAACTGCGCAAGCTGCTGGACGACGGCGACGTCGACATCGCGGTGTCGGTCAGCGAGACCAAGGTGCGGTTCGCCACGCCCACGCTGACGCTGACATCCAAGGTGATCGACGGGACCTTCCCGGATTATTCGCGCGTGATCCCCCAGAACAATGCCCGCAAGCTCGAGGTTGACGCCGCCGATTTCGCCCGTGCCGTGGACCGGGTCGCCACCGTCAGCAGCGAACGGTCCCGCGCGGTCAAGCTGGCCTTGGACCAGGACCGGCTGATCCTGTCGGTGAACGCCCCCGACGCGGGCGCGGCCGAGGAGGAGCTGATCGTCGCCTATGCCGACGAGCCGCTGGAAATCGGTTTCAATGCCAAGTATTTGCAGGAAATCGCATCCCAAGTGGATCGCGACAACGCGGTCTTCATGTTCAACGGTTCGGGCGATGCCGCATTGATCCGCGAAGGCGGCGACCAGAGCGCGGTTTATGTCGTCATGCCGATGCGGGTGTGACGCTAGGCCACATCTCGCTGGCGCAATTCCGGTCCTGGTCGCGGCTAGAGCTGGATCTGGACCAAAGACCCTTGGCGATCTTCGGTCCGAACGGGTCCGGCAAGACCAATATCCTGGAAGCGGTATCCATGCTGGCCCCGGGCCGGGGGCTGCGGTCAGCACCTGCACCCGACCAGGCCCGCCAGGGCAAGGATGCGGGCTGGCGGATCACGGCAAGGATCGGCGATCATCCGGTGGAAACCCTGGCCCCGCCGGGCCAGCCCCGCAGCGTCGCCATCGACGACAAGATCGTGGCCCAGACCGCGCTTGGGCGCCTGCTGCGGATCATCTGGCTGGTGCCTGCGATGGACCGCCTGTGGTCCGACCCGCCCGAGGCACGGCGGCGATTCCTGGACCGGGTGACCCTCAGCCTTTATCCCGATCATGCGGATCTGGCGCTGACCTATGACAAGGCGATGCGGGAACGCAACCGGCTGTTGAAGGACCAGATCAACGACCCCGGCTGGTATCGCGCGCTAGAGGCGCAAATGGGGGATGCGGGCGGCGCGCTGACCCGCAACCGTCAGGCCGCGCTGTCGGCCATCACCGCCGCGCAGGATGGGGGCGATTTCCCCGCAGCCACCCTGGCCCTGCTGCCCGGCGAAGGGGTGGCGGACGATCCCGACCCGGACAGCATCGCCGCCCGCTTGGCCGCCATGCGTCCGCGCGATCTGGCGGCAGGACGCACGCTGACCGGCCCGCACCGGGCCGATCTCGGGGCAACCTGGGGGCCGCAGGATATGCCCGCCGCCCTGTCCTCGACCGGAGAGCAGAAGGCCTTGCTGTTGTCGCTGATCCTGGCCAATGCCCGCGCCTTGCCGGACCAGCCGGTGGTCCTGCTGCTGGACGAGGTCGCGGCCCATCTGGACGCCGACCGCCGCGCGGCCCTGTATGACCGCATCTGCGGCCTGCCCGCGCAAAGCCTGCTGACCGGCACCGGAGCCGAGCTTTTCGACAGCCTTGGCGCCCGCGCCCGGCGCCTGTCCGTGACGAAAATGGCCGGCCTGTCGCAGGCCAGCGAAACGACCGGCTGAACCCCGCCGGAAACGCAGAAAAATCCCGTCTTTCCCGTGACTTTCACTGTCGGAACCCTTATATCGACAGCACAGGAACAGGACACCATCACCTATGACCGCACCCGCCGCGCAGACCGCCGAATACGGCGCTGATTCCATCAAGGTTCTCAAGGGCTTGGAAGCCGTGAGGAAGCGGCCCGGCATGTATATCGGCGATACCGACGACGGGTCCGGCCTTCATCACATGGTCTACGAGGTCGTGGACAACGGCATTGACGAGGCTTTGGCCGGTCACGCCGATTATGTAAAGGTGAAAATCCACGCCGACAGCAGCGTCAGCGTCCGCGACAACGGCCGGGGCATTCCCACCGACATCCACGCGGGCGAAGGCGTCAGCGCGGCCGAGGTCATCATGACCCAGCTTCATGCGGGCGGAAAGTTCGACCAGAACAGCTACAAGGTTTCGGGTGGCTTGCACGGCGTCGGCGTGTCGGTCGTGAACGCCCTGTCGGACTGGCTGGAACTGCGCGTGTGGCGCAATGGCCGCGAACATTACGCCCGTTTCGAACGCGGGGACACCGTGGAACACCTGCGCGTCGTGGGCGATGCGGAACCCGGCGAAAAGGGAACCGAGGTGCGCTTTCTCGCCTCGGTCAAGTCTGATGGTTCCGAGGGCACGTTCAGCAATCTCGATTACGTCTACAAGACGCTGGAAAACCGATTGCGGGAACTGGCCTTCCTGAACAGCGGCGTCCGCATCATCCTGGAAGACGAGCGTCATGCCGAGGTGCAGCGGACCGAGCTGTTCTATGAAGGCGGCGTGCGGGAATTCGTGAAATATCTGGACCGCTCTAAGGCCGCTGTCATGCCGGAACCGATCTTCATGACTGGCGAACGGAACGGCATCGGGGTCGAGGTCGCGATGTGGTGGAACGACAGCTATCACGAAACGGTGCTGCCCTTTACCAACAACATCCCGCAACGCGACGGCGGCACGCATCTGGCGGGCTTTCGGGGCGCGCTGACCCGCGTGATCACGAAATATGCCCAGGACAGCGGCATCGCCAAGCGTGAAAAGGTCGATTTCACGGGCGATGACGCGCGTGAGGGGCTGACCTGCGTGCTGTCGGTCAAGGTGCCCGATCCCAAATTCTCTAGCCAGACCAAGGACAAGCTGGTCAGCAGCGAAGTTCGTCCGGCGGTGGAAAACCTGGTCGGCGAAAAGCTGGCCGAATGGTTCGAGGAAAACCCCTCCGAGGCCAAGGCCATCACCGGCAAGATCGTCGAGGCAGCCCTTGCCCGCGAAGCCGCGCGCAAGGCCCGCGAACTGACGCGCCGCAAGACGGCGATGGATGTGGCCTCGCTGCCCGGCAAGCTGGCCGACTGCCAGGAAAAGGATCCCGCGCTGTCGGAACTGTTCATCGTCGAGGGGGATTCCGCGGGCGGGTCCGCAAAACAGGGTCGGTCGCGCCAGAACCAGGCGGTGCTGCCGCTGCGCGGCAAGATCCTGAACGTGGAACGGGCGCGCTTTGACCGGATGCTGTCGTCCGAAATGATCGGCACGCTGATTACCGCGCTTGGTACCGGCATCGGTCGCGACGAATTCAACCTGAACAAGCTGCGTTACCACAAGATCGTCATCATGACCGACGCCGACGTGGACGGCGCGCATATCCGCACGCTGCTGCTGACCTTCTTCTTCCGCCAGATGCCCGACCTGATCGACGCGGGCCACCTGTATATCGCGCAGCCGCCGCTTTATAAAGTGTCGCGCGGCCGGTCCGAGGTTTACCTGAAGGACGAAGCGGCCCTGGAAGACTACCTGATCCAGCAAGGGGTCGAGGGCGCGGCGCTGCGCCTCGGCTCGGGCGAGGAAATCATGGGCGCGGATCTGGCGCGTGTCGTGGACGAGGCGCGGACCGCGCGGCGCGTGCTGCGTGCCTATCCGACCCATTACCCGCCCCATGTCACCGAACAGGCGGCCATTGCCGGGGCGCTGATGGCGGGCCGGATCGACGGAGATGCCCAAAGCGTGGCAGATGCCATTGCCGCGCGCCTCGACATGATTGCCGAGGAATATGAACGCGGCTGGACCGGTCGCCCGACCCAGGACGCAGGCATTCGCCTGACCCGCACCCTGCGCGGGGTCGAGGAAAACCGGACCCTGGACGGGCAGATGCTGCGCAGCGCCGAAAGCCGCCGTTTGGGCGAGATGACGCAAGCCTTGCAGGATGTCTATGCCCGGCCCGCGCGGCTGGTGCGAAAGGACCGCGACCAGCCGATCTTCGGGCCGCTGGGGCTGTTGCAGGCGATCTTCCTGGAAGGCGAAAAGGGCCTGTCGCTGCAACGCTACAAGGGTCTGGGCGAGATGAACCCGGAACAGTTGTGGGAAACGACGCTGGACCCCGTTGCGCGCACCATGTTGCAGGTGCGCGTCGAGGACGTGGCGGAGGCCGAGGATCTGTTCACCAAGCTGATGGGCGACGTGGTGGAACCCCGCCGCGAATTCATCCAGCAGAACGCGCTGAACGTCGAGAACCTGGATACCTGATGCTGTG
Organism: Paracoccus everestensis; assembly: GCF_021491915.1. Classification (NCBI taxonomy): domain Bacteria; kingdom Pseudomonadati; phylum Pseudomonadota; class Alphaproteobacteria; order Rhodobacterales; family Paracoccaceae; genus Paracoccus; species Paracoccus everestensis. The sequence goes on from NZ_CP090836.1 coordinate 6,315, forward strand.
GCGGAAATGCCGCGCCCAAGTGTCAGGCGCAGGGTTTCCGTTTACACGCATGAGATGTATCATCGGTGCGCAGACAAATGGCGCTTATCTCCAATGCGAACAGGAAGATCCGCGCTTCGGTTGAATTATCCTATGTAAAGGAGCTCTAGATGCGTCATTCCTCGTTTCTGGCGATATGCGCCTTTGGCCTTGTCCCCGGTGCATCCGGCGCCCTTGCAGGGGGATATGTCGCCCCGGTCGCCGACCCTGTGGTAGTCACGCCGGTGATCGAAGCCCCTGCCGGCATCTGGTCCGGCCGATATGCGGGTGGCTCGATCGGCTATGCCTTCGGCGGTGACGACGAGATCGGGCTGGACCTGATCGAAGGGGGAACCCTTGTCGAGCGGGCGAATGACCTGGGCAGCGTCGATCTTAAAGGCCTGAACGCAGGGCTTCACGCAGGCTATCGCTGGCAGCGTGGGAACTGGGTCTTTGGCCCCGAGCTTTGGGTCGAGGGCGGCAGCATCGACGCCACGGACCGGATTAGCGTGGCGGACGCCACGGACGTCGAGGTTGAATCCTCGGTCAATTACATCGCCGGTCTGCAGTTCAAGACGGGCTATACGGTGGATCCGCAGACCCTGGTCTATGGCACCGCCGGCGTCACCCATGGCGATTTCGACTATAAGCTGGCGGACATGACCGAAAGCTATTCCGATACCGGCTATTCGCTGGGCCTTGGCGTTGAACGGAAGATGCGCGACAACCTTTCGGTTTTTGCGGAATGGCAGTACCGCAATTTCGGCAAGTCCGAAGTGACCTATGACCTGGGCGATGGCGATGCAGTCCTGACCCGTTCCACGCCCGAACATCACAACATCAAGGTCGGCGTGAACTTCAGCTTCTAAGCCGATCCAGCCGTACCGGGGCCGGGCCGCTTGCGTGCCCGGCCTTTTTCATGCCCGCCGTCCGGGCCGCCGAGAAGCGCCCACCGGCAGGGGCAGGGCGCGCGCGCCGCACGCAATGGCCAGGCCCTGCGGGACAAGCACCGACAGCACCGGGCTGTCGATGGCAAGCCCGCCGGTATAGGCGCCGAAGGCGGGCAGGATCAGGTGATCGCGCCCGACCAGGAAACAGCGCCGACGATCCCCTGCCAGCCTGACGCAGGGATGGAAATGACCCGACACATCCGGCCCCTGCCCCGCCTGGTGGCGCAAGACCAGCCCCTCGGTCAGCGCGTCCACCGTCTTGCCCGGCAGGCGCGGGCAAACCGGGGAAGGATCGTGGTTGCCGCTGACCCAGATCCACTGCCTCCCCCAGGCCATGTCGCGCAGCCGGTCGCACAGCATATCGGGCAGAGCCAAGGCCGCCGCATCGTCGTCGAAGCCGTCGCCCAGGCTGATGACGGCAGCGGGATCGGTGGCGGTGATCTCGGCTTCCAGCCGATCCAGCGTCGCCAGAACCTCGTAAGGCGGCAACAGCGATCCGCCGCGCCGGGCCATGCGTTCGGACTTGCCCAGGTGCAGGTCGGCCACGATCAGCCAACGGCGTTCCGGCCAGAACAGCGCGCCCGACGGCCGCGCCTCAAGCGCGTGGCCCGCAAAGTCGAAGGCATAGGTCATGCCAGGCCTGCTTCGGCCATCAGGGCGGCGGCCTCGGCTTCGGCCAGGCGTTCGCGGGCCTGGCCGGTGATGGGCACCCGGCCGTATTCCAGCAGCAAGGGTGCGGCCAGGGGGGTCACGCGGCCTGTCATGCGATGGTCGCTTTGGGGTGAATGGTTCAGCATATCCTCGATCCGGTCGAAATCGACAAGGCCCCGCCGCGCCTCGTCCGCGGTGATCCGCAGCAGCAGATGGTCGGGGTCGTAACGGCGCAAGGTATCGTAAAGAATATCGCTGGAAAAGGTCGCCTGCTTGCCGGTCTTGCGCGCCCCCGGCATATTCCGCTGGATCAGGCCGGAAATGACCGCGACATTCTTGAACGTCCGCTTCATCACCGCATTGCCCGCCAACCAGTCGCCCAGGCCCGCGCGCAAGCCTTCGCGGTCCAGCAGCGGCGCGGGATCAGTGACGGGATCCAGCGACCAGATCAGCAGCGCATAGTCGGTTGCGATAAAGCCCAAGGGTCCAAGTCCCGCTTCCTCCATCATGCGGGTCATCAACAGGCCCAGGGTTTGCAGCGCATTGCGCCCTGCGAACCCATAGAGCGCGAAATGCCATTTGCCCTGAAAGGGGAAACTCTCGCTCAGCAACACGCCGGGCTGCGGCAGGGTGCTGATCCGGGCCTGCATGGCCAGCCAGTCGGCAGTGTCCGGGGGCAGCACCCAGTGGCGCGTGGAATCCCCGATCAGCGCCTGCACCCGGTGCGACAGTTGCGTCGAGGTCGCAAGCTTCATCCCGGAGTAAAGCGCAATCCGCGGCTGCTTGGTGGGCTGCTTCGTCACCTCGACCACCATCTCGCGCAGGGCGTCGTAACGGACGGTCTGCCCGCCGATCAGGAAGGTGTCGCCGGGCACAAGGGTGGCGGCAAAGCCTTCCTCGACCTCTCCCAGCAGGCCGCCGCCCCGGCGAAAGCGGACCTTCAGCATCTCGGCCTCGACGATGGTGCCCACGTTCATGCGCAGATCGCGGGCGGCCCGAGGGTCGCGCAGGCGCCACAACCCGTCGCGCAGCATCAGCCGCTGCCAGCGGTCATAAGCGCGCAGGGCGTATCCGCCGGTCGCGGCGAAATCCAGGCAATCGTCGAACTGTGCGCGGCTCAGCCCGCGATAGGGTCCGGCGGTCCGCGCCTCGCGGAACAGGGCGTCGGCATCGAAGGGACCGGCGCAGGCCGTCAACAGGATATGCTGGCACAGCACGTCCAGCGGGCCGGGGCCGCGCGGATCGCCGTCCAGGTCGTGTTCATGCACGGCTTCCAAGGCGGCGATGCATTCGACCACCTCGAAGCGGTTGGCGGGCACGATGCGGGCACGGCTGGGCGCGTTATAGCGGTGGTTGGCGCGCCCGATCCGCTGGACCAGCCGCTTGACGTTCTTGGGCGCGCCGACCTGGATCACCAGATCGACCGCGCCCCAGTCGATGCCCAGATCCAGGCTGCCCGTCGCCACCACGGCGCGCAACTCGCCCGCCGCCATCGCGGCCTCGACCCGCTGGCGGGCTTCGCGCGACAGGCTGCCGTGATGCAACCCGATGGGCAGGTTGTCGTCGTTGGCGGCCCAGATGGCCTGGAAGAACAGCTCGGCCTGGGCGCGGGTGTTGATGAAGATGATGGTCGTGCGGGCCTGCCGGATCTCGGCCAGAACCTCGGGGACGGCGTAATGGCCGCCGCCGCCCGACCAGGGCGCAGGACGGGCGGTGGCCAACATGGCGATGTCGGGTTCCGGGCCGGGATCGGCATTGATGACCGTGGCGCCGCCCATGAAGCGGGCCAATGCCTGCGGTTCCTCGACCGTGGCGGACAGGCCGGTTGCGACCAGGCCCGGGGAAAGCGTGCGCAGCCGCGCAAGGCACAGCATCAACTGGTCGCCGCGCTTGTTTTCCGCCAATGCGTGCAGTTCGTCCAACACCACGCGCCGCAGGTTGCCAAAGATCTGCGGTGCCTGTTCATAGGACAGCATCAAGGCCAGCGATTCCGGCGTGGTCAGCAGGATCTGCGGCGGATCGACCCGCTGGCGCGCCCGCTGCGAGGATCGCGTGTCCCCCGTCCGGTCCTCGACCCGGATGGGCAGGTTCAGGTCCGCCACGGGGCGGGCCAGGTTTCGGGCGATATCCGCCGTCAGCGCCTTGAGCGGAGAGACATAAAGGGTATGCAGCCCCTTGTGCCCGTCCTTCAGATCGATCAGCGACGGCAAGAAGCCCGCCAGCGTCTTGCCGCCCCCCGTGGGCGCGATCAGCAGCGTGTCGCCCTTTGTTGCCAGCAGGTCCAACTGGTGGGGATGGGGCTGCCAGCCCTGCCGGGCGAACCAGTCCTGGAACGCGGGCGGCAGGGTCACGGGATCATGGCCTTCAGCGTGGACAGGCGGTCAGCCTCGGCCACGGGCTTGTCCCAGCGGATGCGGCTGATGCGGGGAAAGCGCATGGCGACGCCGGCCTTGTGGCGCCCCGAGGCGTTCAGGCCTTCGAACGCGACCTCCAATACCAGTTTCGGCGCGACCGACCGGACCGGGCCGAAGCGTTCGATGGTGTTGTTGCGGACAAAGCGGTCCAGTTCGCGCAGTTCCTCGTCCGTGAAGCCGAAATAGGCCTTGCCGACCGGGACAAGCTGATCCGCGTCCCACAGGCCAAAGGTAAAGTCGCTGTAAAACCCCGACCGCTTGCCATGGCCGCGCTGCGCGTAAAGCAGAACGGCATCGACCACATGGGGATCGCGCTTCCACTTGAACCACGGCCCGCGCGGGCGCCCGCCGACGTAAGGACTGTCGCGGCGCTTGATCATCACGCCCTCGATCACCTGGGCCGGGGGATCGGCGCGCAGGGCGGCCAGGTCGTCCCAGGTGGCAAAATCCAGCAAGGGCGAGACATCGATTCGATCGCTGCCGAAATCCGCGCCCTCCAGAACGGCGCGACGATCCATCAGCGGAAATTCCCGCAGGTCGCGGCCCTGCCAGATCATCAGGTCATAGACGCGCAGGCCCGCCGGATGGCTGTCCAGCATCCCCCGCCCCACCTGCTTGCGGCCAAGGCGTTTCTGCAGGTCGCCAAAGACCGCCACGTCATCGCCCCGCCGCACCAGCAGTTCGCCATCCACCGCGCCGTCGAAGTTCAGAGCCTCGATCAGGTCGGGAAAGCTGTTGCTGATATCCTCGCCCGTGCGGCTGTAAAGCCTGCGCACGCCGCCGTCGTTGATCGCCTGCACACGGATGCCGTCCCATTTCCATTCCGCGATGTAATCGGCGGGAGGGAAGGCGGCCAACTGGTCCAGATCGACGGGCGTGGACAGCATCACCGGGCGGAACGGGGCGCGGGCGGCATTTTCAGGCCGCAGTCCACCCGCGATCCAGTCGAACAAGGGTCGATAGGGGGGCTTCAGCCCGTGCCAGATCTCCTCGATCTGGGCCACATCCGGCTCTCCCATGTCGGCCAGTGCCATGCGGGCCATGCGGGCGGACAGGCCGATGCGCATATTGCCGGTGGCAAGCTTCAAAAAGGCCAGCCGCTGCGACGGACCCAGCCGGTCCAGCATCCCGGCGATGGCCGTGGGCAGGGCTGCCTTGCCTGTTTCAGATAACAAGGCCACGGCCTGATGCAGGGGCACATCCTCGTCCCGGTCGGTTTCCCACAACAGCGCAATGGTCTCGGCCAGATCACCCACGAAATCATAGGACAGCGCGAACAACTGTTCGTCCACCCGTTCCACCATCAGCCCGCGCAAAAGGCCCGGCGTCACGGTGCGCAGCTTCAGGTCGCCCGTCAGCGCGGCCAGGGCAAAGCCGCGATCCGGGTCGGGCGTGGCCTCCAGGTAATGGCGCAGGATCCGCAGCTTGGCATTGCGCGCGGGCGTAAAGGCCAGGCGTTCCAGAAGGGTCGCGAATGCCCTCATTCCGGCTCGTCCTCGTATCCGACCAGCCGCAACGGACGGGCGGGGATGCCCTGGAGTTCGCACCACCGCATCAGCCCGTCCTCGGTCCCGTGGGTGATCCAGACTTCCTGGGGACCAAGTTCCGCGATGGTCTGCGTGACCTGCGGCCAGTCCACATGGTCGCTGATGACCAGCGGCAGTTCCACCCCGCGCTGCCGCGCCCGTGCCCGCACCGCCATCCAGCCGGATGCAAAGCCGATCACGGGATCGCGGAACCGCTGCACCCAGGCGGATGCAAAGGCAGAGGGCGGCGCGATCACCAGTTGCGCATCGACCTGTTTCGCGGTCGCGGGCACCAGCGGGCCAAGGTCGATCCCCTGTTCCACATGGTAATCGCACAACCGTTGCAGCGCGCCATGGATGGCGATGGGGCCGTCGATGCCTGCGGCGCGGGCCAGCATGATCAGCCGCTGCGCCTTGCCCAGGGCATAGGCGCCGATCAGGTGATGGCGTTCGGGAAACTCGGCCATGCTGGCGGTCAGGCGGGTCATTTCGCCCGCCGGGTCCGGGTGCTTGAAGACCGGCAGGCCAAAGGTCGCCTCGGTCACGAAGATGTCGCAGGGGACGGGTTCATACGCCGCGCTGACCGGGTTCGGATGGCGGCAGTAGTCGCCCGACACCACGATCTTCGGACCCCGGTCGGGCTGCACGGCGATCTGTGCCGATCCCAGGATGTGGCCCGCCGGATGAAAGCTGACGGTGGTATCGCCAACGCGGATCGGACCATCCGCCGCCTGCCGCTGGCCCGCGAAATCGGCCCCATAGCGGATCGCCATGATCTCCAGCGTCTGGCGCGTGGCCATGACCGCGCCGTGGCCGGACCGGGCGTGATCGCCATGGCCGTGGGTGATCAGCGCGCGGGGCACCGGGCGGATCGGGTCGATGAAGAAATCGCCGGGGGGACAGTAAAGCCCGGCCGGCGTGGGATGCAGGATCTGATCGGCGCGCATGGGATCCAAGATGGCAAGGATTTCATGGATTTCAACGCCGCCCCGATGGCCCCCGTTCCCGCCGTCAGGCCGGGGGCGGGCGGCGGGCCGGCACCGCCGCCGCCGGCGCCTTGGACAGTTGCACGGCCAGGATGCCTGCCATGATCACCCCCACGCCGATCACGTCGCCTGCGGCAAGCTGTTCGCCCAGCAAAAGCGCCCCGGTGGCGACCCCGAAAAAGGGCGTCAGGAAATGAAATGTCGCGGCCCGCACCGCCCCGATCCGGCCCACCAGCTTGAACCAGACCCAGGTCGCGACCAGCCCCGGCACGATCACGGTGTAAAGAAAGGCCCAGACCAGCCGGGGATTGGGATCGACCTGCCAATCCTCCAGCAGGGGGGCAAGGATCCACAGGGTCGCCGATCCGACCAGCATTTGCAGGCTGACGATCATCATCACATTGCCGCCCGAGCTTGCCCCGCGCACCGTCAGCGTGGCAACCGCCAGGGCCAGGGCCGCGGCAAAGCACATCGCGATGCCCAGCGGATCGCTGCCCCCGCCTTGCAGCCGCGCGCCCATGATGATCGCCACCCCGATCAAGCCCAGGGCCAGCCCCGCGATCCCCAAGGGGCGCAACCGTTCCCCCATCAGCATCCAGCCCAGCAGCGCCACGATCAGCGGCATGGTGGCCGCGATGATCGAGGCCAGCCCCGCCTCGATCCACTGCATGGCCGTCCAGTTCAGGCCCAGGTACAGCGCGTTCTGGCACAGGCCCAGGATCACCACCGCCCGCCATTGCACCCGCGTCAGCGCCCGCCAGGTTTCGCCCATCATCAGGGCGATGACGAACGCCGCCGCCCCCGACAGGGCAAAGCGCAGGGCCAGGGCGAACAAGGGCGGCACCTCGGTCACGATCATCCGGGTCGAGGTGAAGGCCGAGGCCCACATCACCGCAAAGAACACCCCCATCCCGATCGCGCGAATGTCCATGCGGAAAGCCCCGTTTGCAGATGATGCAGGAACGGCTAGCAGCATGGCCGGGCAGCGGGAAGGCCAAAATGGAAAAGGCCGCGCCCATCGGCACGGCCCCGTCATCCGGCAAAGCGGAAGGATCAGCTGTTGACGCTGTCCTTCAGCGACTTGGCGACCGTCACCTTGACCTGCTTGTCGGCGGGCTTGGTCATCATTTCCTGGGTCTGCGGGTTGCGGACCTGGCGTTCCGGGCGGGCGCGGCAGGCGATCTTGCCGATGCCGGGGATCGTGACCGAACCGCCGGCGGCGACTTCACGCGACACAACGGCGGCGATCGCGTCCAGGGCGGCCGTGGCCGATTTCTTATCCGAACCCATTTCCTCGGCCAGGGTGGCGACGAGTTGGGTCTTGGTCATCGGTTTCGCGGATGGCGTTGCCATGGATCTGTCTCCTCTTGCCCTGTTCTGCGGGGCCTGCGAATAGCGCCGTTTGCGGCATATCGCCTGCTACACACGGTTTTGCCCAACAGATCAAGCGTTTTTCGCCACTTCTTGCAAAAGCGGGCACCGTCCGGCCGGTTGACGCAGGGTCAAAGGAACGCCGTTTCGTTGAAGGACCGCAATTTGCGCGAATGGATCCGCTCGAGCGGCATCTCTCGCAGCTTTTCCATGGCCCGGATGCCGATCAGCAGGTGATTGGCGACCTGGGTCCGATAGAAATCGGTGGCCATCCCCGGCAGCTTCAATTCGCCATGCAGCGGCTTGTCGCTGACACAGAGCAGCGTGCCGTAAGGCACCCGGAACCGGAAGCCGTTCGCGGCGATCGTGGCGCTTTCCATGTCAAGCGCCACCGCCCGTGCCAGCGACAGCCGGTGGATCGGCGTATCGCGCAGTTCCCAGTTGCGGTTGTCGATGGTGGCGACCGTGCCGGTGCGCATGATGCGCTTCAGCTCGTATCCTTCCAGTTGCGTGACCTCGGCCACGGCTTCCTGCAAGGCCACCTGCACCTCGGACAGGGTCGGCAGCGGGATCCAGACAGGCAGGTCAGCGTCCAGGACGTGGTCTTCACGCAGATAGGCATGGGCCAGGACGAAATCGCCCAGCCGCTGGCTGTTGCGCAGGCCCGCGCAATGGCCGACCATCAGCCAGGCATGGGGACGCAGGACCGCGATATGGTCGGTCGCGGTCTTGGCGTTCGACGGGCCGACGCCGATATTGACCAGCGTGATTCCCTGCCCGTTTGGGCGCTTGAGATGATAGGCGGGCATCTGCGGCATCTTTGTCAGCGCCGCCAGGGGCGCGCCGGCGTCGTCGATCACCTGGTTTCCCGGTGCGACAAAGCTGTCATAGCCAAGCGATGCGTCGCACAGGACGCGGCGGGCATAGGCCTCGAATTCGTCAACATAGAACTGATAGTTGGTGAACAGGATGAAGTTCTGGAAATGCTCGGCCGCCGTCGCGGTGTAATGCTGCAGCCGCGCCAGGGAATAATCGATGCGCTGCGCCGTGAAGGCCGCCAGATGCAGCGACCCGTCCGGCATCGGCCCTGCCACGCCGTTCACGATGTCGTCGTTCATGGTGTTCAGGTCCGGCACGTCGAAAATGTCGCGCAAGCTGAAATCCAGCACCCCTTCCTGGGGCACCGCCAGGTCGCTTTGGGCGGCGACGGCGAAATGGACTGGCATAGGCGTGTCGCTGACACCCACCGTGACGGGCACGCCGTGGTTGCGGATCAGGAGGCCTATCTGTTCGCGCAGGTAATTGCCGAACAGGTCGGGCCGGGTGACTGTCGCGGAATAGCTGCCGGGGGCGACCACATGGCCAAAGGACAGGCGCGAATCGACCGAAGGATGAGTCGGCACGGTCAGGCGCAATTCGGGATAATAGGCGCGATACCGGGCGGCGGGCTTGTCGCCCTCCAATGCCTTGGTGAAGCGGTCCAGCAGAAAGCCCGTCGATTGCGCATAAAGATCCTGCAATTGCGCGACGGCGGCACCGGCATCGGTAAATTGCCGGCGGCCCGGCGCCTCGGGGCTTTCGACCGGCAGGTAACGGGAATCCGTGTCCATTCTTGTTATCCTTCTTTCCCCTGACCCTGCCAGCGGGACCGGGCGCAGGCAAGCGTCTGGCGCCGGGGAACGCGTGCCGTTACGGTGTCGTCATGAAGATGCTTGTTTTCGGTCACGGCTACTGCGCGGGCTTCCTGACGCAACTTTTGCGCGCACGGCGCTGGCAGGTTCTGGGCACCACGCGCGGCGATCCCGACCGGGTGGCCCAGGCGGGCGCGGTGCCCCTGATCTGGCCCGGCGAGGATGCGCGCCTGCGCGAGGAGATCGCCACGGCGGATGCGATCCTGGTATCCGCCGCGCCCGGCCCGGAAGGCGATCCGGTTCTGGCCGCCTTTCACGACGATCTGGTGGGCGCCAAGCCCCGCTGGCTGGGCTATCTGTCCACGACCGGGGTTTACGGCGACCGGAACGGCGGTTGGGTGGACGAGGACAGCCCCCTGGACGCCACCAGCCCTCGCGGCCAGGCCCGCATCCGGGCCGAGGGGGACTGGCAGACCCTGGCGGATCGTGCGGGGCTGCCGCTGCACATCTTCCGGCTGGCCGGGATCTATGGTCCCGGGCGCGGGCCGTTCGAAAAGGTGCGCAATGGCACCGCCCGGCGGATCATCAAGCCGGGCCAGGTCTTTTCCCGCATCCATGCCGAAGACATCGCCCAGGTGCTGCTGGCATCGCTGGACCGGCCCGCGCCCGGCACCGCCTATAACCTTTGCGACGATGACCCTGCGCCCCCGCAGGATGTACTGGCCCATGCCGCCGAACTGCTGGGCCTGCCGCCCCCGCCCCAGGTGGCGTTCGAGGATGCCCAGATGACGCCCATGGCGCGGTCGTTCTATGCCGACAGCAAGCGGGTATCAAACCGGCGGATCAAGGAGGATCTGGGGATCGTCCTGCGTCATCCCGATTACCGCAGCGGGTTGGCCGCGATCCTGGCAGGTAACGACGCTTCGCCGCATGGACTTCGCCCCGCGCTCGTGCATGATCGCGGCGATGGAACTTGATGCCGATATCCTGATCGCCGGAGGCGGGCTGAACGGCCCCACCCTGGCGCTTGCCCTGGCCCAGGCGGGGCTGCGCGTGATCGTGGTCGATTCCCGTCCAGCCGATGCGCGGGCGGGCGACAACTTCGACGGGCGGGCCTATGCGCTTGCCGTGTCCTCTCAGCGGTTGCTGAAGGCGCTTGGGTTGTGGGCGGGGCTGACAGGCGACAGCCAGCCGATAGGCCAGGTCAAAGCGTCCCAAGGCCGCCCCGGCGAAGGGGCCTTGCCCTTTTTCCTGCATTTCGACAGCGCCGAGATCGAGGAAGGCCCGGTCGGCTTTATGCTGGAGGACCGGTTCCTGTATCGCGCGCTGCTGGCGGCGATGCGGGACCGGGTGCAGAATCTGCCGGGGCTTTCGGTCGTGGACCAGCAGACCACGTCAGGCGGGATCCAGGCCACGCTGTCGGATGGCCGCAGCTTGCGCGCCCGGCTGCTGGTGGGCGCGGATGGGCGTGGATCCGGGGTGGCCGCCCGCGCCGGGATTCGGCGGCAAGGCTGGGATTACGGCCAGACCGCCCTGGTGGCGGCCATCGCGCATGACCACCCCCATCACGGCATCGCGCAACAGTATTTCATGGAAACCGGGCCGCTGGCGATCCTGCCCCTGCCCGGCAACCGCAGCAGCGTCGTCTGGTCGGAAACCCATGACAACGCCCGCGCCATCGCCGCCCTGCCCGATGATGCCTTCCTGGACGTGCTGCGCCCGCGCTTTGGCGATTACCTGGGCAACATTTCCCTGGCAGGTGCGCGCTTCACCTATCCGTTGAGCCTGTCGCTGGCCGATCGCTATGTCGCGGACCGGGTGGCCCTGGTGGGCGACGCGGCGCATGGCGTGCATCCCATCGCGGGCCAGGGGCTGAACCTGGGGCTGCGCGACGTGGCGGCGCTTGCGGAGGTTCTGGTCGATGCGTCGCGCCGGGGCGAGGATATCGGGTCGGATCTGGTCCTGGAACGATACCAGGGCTGGCGGCGGTTCGATGCCACCAGCCTGGCGCTTGGCATGGACGGGGTGAACCGGCTGTTTGGCAGCAGCAATCCGGTCCTGTCCGCCGCGCGCGGCATCGGCATGGGACTGGTCAGCGCGATTCCCGCCCTGCGGCGCGGCTTCATGCGGCAGGCAGCAGGGCTGTCGGTCGATCCGATGCCGCGGCTGCTTCTGGGGCAGGCTTTGTAGGGGGGCTGCCGCCCCCGTCCCTGCGGGACTCCCCCGCGGATATTTGAACAAGATGAAAAGCCCGCTTAGGCGGCCATCATCTTGGCAGCTTGCGTCAGGTCGGCCGCGAACTGGTGGCGCGCTTCCTCGGCCCGGGTTGGATCCAGCCGCAGGATAAGGCTGGGATGCCAGGTCAGCAGGACCGGGCCGCCGTCCAGCGTGGTTTCCACCATGCCGCGCCGAGGGGTCAGGGGGCGGTTGTCGCCCGTCAAGGCAAAAGCCGCCGTGGCACCCATCGCCAGCGTCAGCTTCGGCTGGACAAGGCGGCGTTCCAAATCCAGCCACCAGCGACACTGCTTGACCTCGGTGGCATTGGGGGTCTGGTGGATGCGGCGCTTGCCGCGGGGGGTGAACTTGAAATGCTTCACCGCATTGGTCATCCAGACACGGGCCGGGTCCAGTCCCGCCTGATCCATGACCCGGTGCAGCAACTGCCCGGCGGGACCGACAAAGGGGCGGCCTTGCAGATCTTCCTGATCGCCCGGCGCCTCGCCCACGATCATCAGGGGCGCTGCGGGATCACCCTTGCCCCAGACGGTCTGGGTTGCGGCATGGCACAGGTCGCAGCGGGTGCAGCGGCTGGCCTGCCCTGCGGCAGTGTCCAGATCTTGGGGCGGGGCCTCGTCCGGGGCCTGCCGGATCCGTGCCGTGACCTTGGCGGCAAAGCCGGGCGCGGTGCTGGCGCCGGCGTCGCGCATGGCCTGCACCCGGCGGGGCGCGTCCGCCAGCATCTGCGCGATCAGCCCGGTTTCCGGCAGGTTCTTCCAGTATTTCACCGGCATTTCCGACCGCATGGCATTGGTCTTGATCCGCGCCGGGTTGAAGATGTTGGCGAAATAAGTTTGCCACAATTCATGGCTGGCATCGGGGGGCAGGTTGGGACGCGGCGCGGGCGGTTCAAATCGCAGACTGCCGTCAAAGCGGGCCGTGCCTTCGGGCGTGGCGATCAGCCAGTCCATGTCGGCGAAGCGTTTCGCAAAGAACGGCGACGCGGCTTCCAGAATGGGATGCTCGGGTTCGAACCAGGCGCCAAACCGGCGGCGCGGGCCGTCGCCCGGCATTTCATTGAAACGGACAAAGGCGTGCATCTTGTGGATGTCGCGGCGCACGGATTTCGCCATGCGACCCAGCCGGTCTGTCAGGGGGTCGGCAGGATTGGCGATGAAACCCCGGTCATCCTGCAGCCGGATCAGCGCGGCATACAGCAAGGCCCAGCGTTCCGGGTCGGAATGGCTGGCCACGGTCCCGGCCAGATTGAGAAAATCCCTGGTCGCCACCACCGGGTGCAAGCCGGGGGGCGGGACAGGATCGGCGCCGAACAACCCGGTATCGCCCCAGATCACCTGGTCAGGCGCCACGCGGCTGCTGGCAAGCTGGCGAGCCGTGTCGCGCCAGGCCTCGAAACGTCCGAAATGGGGCAGATCGACGCCGATCACAGCAATTGCAGCTGCTCGGCCTTGGGCGCGAATCGCGCGCGCAGGCGGTCGCTGTCGGTCAGCGCGCCCGGATGCCAGTCGGGCAGCGTCACAAAAGCGCGCGCCTTCGACATGATCGCCCCCATGCGCAGCAGATCGCCATAGCGCACCGGCCCGTTGCGCCGCGCGGCCAGGATCCGGGTCACCGTCTTGGTGCCGAAGCCCGGGACGCGCAGCAGCATTTCCTTGGTCGCGGTCGCCACATCGACAGGAAACTGCGCCCGATTCGACAAGGCCCAGGCCAGTTTCGGATCAATGGCCAGATCCAGGAAACCCGACGGGTGGGCCGCGCCGATCTCCTCGGCATCGAACCCGTAAAAGCGCATCAGCCAGTCGGCCTGATACAGCCGGTGTTCGCGCATCAAGGGCGGCTTGATCAGCGGCAGGGCGGCGGATGCGTCGGGAATCGGGCTGAAGGCCGAATAATAAACCCGCTTCAGGTCATAGCCGGAATACAGGTTGGCCGAGGTCGCCAGGATGTCCCGGTCCGTCGCCGCATCTGCGCCGACGATCATCTGCGTGGACTGGCCTGCCGGGGCGAAACGCGGCGGGCGCTTGCCGGTATGGGTCTTTTCCTTGGCGGCTTCCCGGGACAGGCGCACGTCGGCCATGGCGGCGCGGATCGTTTCGGGGCGCTTTTCGGGGGCCAGTTCCCGGATGCTGGCATCCTGGGGCAGTTCGATGTTGACCGACAGGCGGTCGGCATACAGACCCGCCTCGGCCACCAGGGCGGGGGATGCATCGGGAATGGTCTTGAGGTGGATGTAACCCTTAAAGCCATGTTCGACGCGCAAGGTCCGGGCGATGCGAACCATCTGGCTCATCGTCTCATCGGGGCTGCGGATGATGCCAGACGACAGGAACAGCCCCTCGATCATGTTGCGGCGATAGAATTCCAGCGTCAGCGTCACGACCTCCTCGGGCGTGAAGCGGGCGCGTTCGACATTGCTGCTGACGCGGTTGATGCAATAGGCGCAATCATAGATGCAGAAGTTCGTCATCAGGATCTTCAGCAGGCTGATGCAGCGCCCGTCCGGCGTATAGGCATGGCAGATGCCCATGCCCCCCGACGATCCCAGGCCGCCATCCCGGGAATCGCGCCGCGTCGTGCCGCTGCTGGCGCAGGAGGCGTCGTATTTTGCCGCGTCCGACAGGATCGCCAGCTTCTGCTGAAGGGTGCGTTGTGCCATTCGTGGAATATATGTTCCCGATGCGTTCCATTCAACGGCCTGTGGGCCGGAACCCTCACAACGATGCGAGCGTTCGCCGCCCGTGCCATCCGCCAGACGTGATGTGCATCCGGTTTTGGAAAGGATATGATCGGCGCCATGAACATCAGATCGCTCGCCCTTGCGCCCGCCCTTGTCCTTGGCCTCGCCTTTCCGGCCCTGGCCGAGAAAATTCCCTTGAACGAATTGTCGCGCTATCTGAACCGGATGACGACAGCGACCTCTGAATTCACGCAGGTCAACCCAGACGGTTCGATCTCGACCGGGACGGTCTATATCCAACGGCCCGGACGGGTGCGTTTCGAATACAATAACGACAACACGCTGGTCATGGCATCGGGCGGAAACGTGGCGGTGTTCGATCCGAAATCCAGCGGGCCGCAACAATATCCGCTGTCGCAAACGCCGCTGTCGATCATCCTGGACGCCAACGTGAACTTGGGCCGCGCGAACATGGTGACGGCCCATACGGAAGCGAAGAACGCGACGGTTGTCACGGCGCAGGATCCGCAAAACCCGCAATACGGCAATATCCAGATGGTCTTCACCGCCGCGCCGACGCAGTTGCGTCAATGGGTCGTGACCGATGACAGCGGCCAGAAGACCACCGTGATCTTGGGCGAGATGCGCGAGGGCGGGTCGATCCCGGCATCGAAATTCTCGATCAACAACGAGGTGGCGCGGCGCAATTGATCGGTGCCGGTGATCGCATCAACGACGTTGATGGGTCACATCACGATGCCGGGGCTTGATCTTCGGACGGGACAGGTTCAACGCTGACCGCGACCTTATGCCGCGCAGGTTCAGTCATGACCACGTCCCGTTTGTTCACGCCCATCCTGATCGGCGGATCGCTGATCCTGCTGATCAACTTCGCCCTGCGGGCCAGCTTCGGCGTCTTCCAGATCCCCATCGCCGCCGATTTCGGCTGGCCGCGCGCTGAATTCTCGTTGGCCATTGCCATCCAGAACCTGGCCTGGGGGATCGGGCAGCCGATCTTTGGCGCGCTTGCCGAACGCTGGGGCGACCGCTGGGCGATCATCCTGGGCGCGATCCTGTATTCGGCGGGGCTGATCCTGACATCCCTTGCGACCACGCCCGCGACGATGCAGCTGCTGGAGGTGATGGTCGGCTTCGGCATTGCCGGCACGGGCTTTGGCGTCATCCTGGCCGTCGTGGGCCGGGCTGCCAGCGACGACAACCGCAGCCTTGCCCTGGGCGTCGCCACCGCAGCCGGATCCGCAGGCCAGGTCTTTGGCGCGCCCTTGGCCGAGGTTCTGCTGGGCTTCTATGCCTGGCAGACCGTTTTCGTGATCTTCGGCGTGATCGTGCTGTCCTGCCTGCTGTTCCTGCCGATGCTGGGCGATGGCAAGCCCGCCACCCGGTCCGAGCTTGAGGAAAGCCTGGGCAGCGTGCTGAAGCGCGCCTTCCGCGACCCGTCCTTTCTGATGATCTTCGTGGGCTTCTTTTCCTGCGGCTATCAGCTTGGCTTCATCACCGCGCATTTTCCCGCGATGGTGACGGAAATGTGCGGCCCGATCAGCCCCATGGGAACGCTGGCCAGCATCGGGATCACCACCACATCTGCCCTGGGCGCGGCGGCGATCAGCCTGATCGGGATGGCCAATATCGCCGGGTCGATCTTCGCGGGCTGGCTGGGCAAGCGTTACACCAAGAAATACCTGCTGGCGGGCATCTATACCCTGCGCACCATCGCGGCGGCGGCCTTTATCCTGCTGCCGATCACGCCCATCAGCGTTGTCGTCTTTTCGCTGGTAATGGGGGCGTTGTGGCTGGCAACGGTGCCGCTGACCTCGGGGCTGGTCGCCTATATCTATGGGTTGCGCTACATGGGAACGCTGTATGGCTTCGTGTTCCTGTCCCACCAGATCGGATCCTTCCTGGGGGTCTGGCTGGGCGGCGCGCTGTATGACGCTTACGGCGACTATACCCTTGTCTGGTGGGTCGGTGTGGGCGTCGGCGCAATCAGCGCACTGATCCATCTGCCGGTGCGCGAGGCCCCGTCCCGCCTTCCGGCCACGGTTCCGGCGGTTTGACGGCGGCGGGCGGTGGTTCTAGGGTCCGGTCCTCGTCTTGCAGGATTCGCCCATGACCAGCCCGACCCGCCACCATCCTTCGGAACGCGCCATCGCGATCCGCTATCAGCAGCGGTCAGCCGAGGTGAAGGCCTTGCAACGGCAATGCTATGCCCTGGCCACGCTGCGGCTGCGCGCGGCGGTCGAGGCGAACGGCACCGGCAAGGGGCTGGCCGTGGTCAGCGACATCGACGAGACGATCCTGGACAACACCGCCGTCATGGCGCACGCGATGACCCTGGGCGAGGCCCTGGACGGGTTCGAGACCTGGAAGCTGTGGGAACGCGAAGGGGCGCCGCATCTGCTGCCGGGGGCTGCGGATTTCTTTCATCTGGCGGACCGCTTGGGTGTCACGATCTTCTACGTCTCGGACCGGTTCGAGGAAAACAAGCTGGCGACCATCGCCACCCTTTCCCGCCTCGGCCTGCCCCAGGTTCATGCGGACCAGGTGCTGCTGTTCGGCCCGCCCAAATCCGAACGCCGCGCGGCCGTTGAACGGGACCACCGCATCATCCTGCAACTGGGCGACACGCTGCACGATTTCCACGGCTGCTTTGCCGGGGCGACGTTGGATATCCAGCACCAACTGGCCGAAGATCACGCAGACCGCTTCGGCGAGGATTGGATCGTCTTTCCCAACGCCGCCCATGGCACCTGGATGGAAGCCGAACTGCGTCCCTGGGAGGCGCCCAAGCCCCGCTAGTCGCCCAGGTGGCTGGCAATTGCCCGGCCAAGGGCAAAGGCCCGTTGTTCCAGAATCACCGGCGTTTCGCAGACATAGGTCAGCGATTGCTGGCGTTCGGTAAAGATGCGCTGATCCCAGTCAAGCGCCTCCTCGGCCGCATCGATGGCATCGAAATCGGGATCGGTTGCGGTCTCCAGGTCGGCCATGGCGGCGCGGCGTTCCTCGATCCGGCGGGCCATGTCCACCTGGCTGCGGCCATATCGGGCGATGCCGTCGATCAGCGCCGTCCGATCCGGTTCGATCTTGCCGAACACCGCCACCATCAGCGCAGTCAGTTCCGCATCGTCGGCCTGCGCCGCGAAATCCGCGATCTCGGCCTCGGCGTCTTCCAGCGGCAGGCGACGTTGTTCCAGCCGGGCGGCAAGGGCCTCGATCCGGGGATCGCGGGCCAGTTCGGCAATGCGGTCGTCGGGCGCAGGCCCGGTCCAGACCTGACCCAGCGACAGGTGCGGCTGCTTGCGCTGGATGCAGGGCCAGTCGGGATCAATTCCGGCAGCCGGCCATGCAGGCCCGGCGGCGATGATCAGCGCCACGATGATGCGTTTCATCCTCTTTCCTTCCGTCTGGCCCACAGGCCCTTGGCGGGATCATACATGAACACGGCCCCGCCGAAAAAGACCGCAAGGCAGCCCGCCACAACGCCGAAGGCCTGCCAGTTCATCTCAAGGTAAAGCGCGAAGCGGATCAGTTCCACCGCATAGGTAAAGGGATTGGCCGCGCAGATGTCGTGCAAAAGGGGCGAGCTTTCGTTCATCCGCCACAGCGGATAAAGCGCCGAGGACGCAAAGAACATCGGGAAGATCACGAAGTTCATCACGCCCGCGAAATTCTCCAACTGTCGGATGGCCGATGACAGGAACAACCCCAGCGCCCCCAGCATCAGCCCCGACAGGACCAGCGCGGGAAAGACCGCGACATAGCCCCAGGCGGGCGGCCGGATGTCCCAGAACCAGGCGATCGCCAGAAACGTATAGGCCTGGATGATCGACACGATCACCCCTGCCATCAGCTTGGATCCCAGCAGGAACCAGCGGGGAAAGGGGCTGACCAGCAGCGTGCGCATTGCGCCCGTTTCGCGGTCATAGACCATCGACAGCGACGACTGCATCCCGTTGAACAACTGGATCATCGCGACAAGGCCGGGGGTCACATAGACCTCGTAAAGGACATAGGTCTGATAGGGCGGCGTGATCGACAGGCCCAGCACGGCCCTGAAGCCTGCCGCAAAGATGAACAGCCAGACCAGCGGGCGCACCAGGGCGGCCAGGAACCGCCCGCGCTGCTGGACAAAGCGCAGCGTTTCGCGCCAGGCAATGCCGCGAAAGGCGGTGGCCCAGGCGGCCGCAGGGAAACGACGTTCGCTCATGCGGCGGCCCCGGTCAGCGACAGAAAGGTCTGGGTCAGCCCCGAAGGCCCGGCAATGGCAGCCGTCTTTCCCTGGCTGAGAACGCGGCCCTTGTGCAGGATCACCAAGTCGTCGTCGGGCTGGATTTCATCCATGATATGCGTGGCCCACAGCGCCGACACGCCTTCCGAGGCGATCAGGCGGCGTGTCAGAGCCAGAACCTCGGCCCGGGATTTCACGTCCAGCCCCACCGTCGCCTCGTCCAGCAGCAAAAGATCGGGGCTGTGGATCAGGGCGCGGGCGATTTCCGCGCGCCGTTGCTGGCCCCCCGACAGGGCGGACACCCGGTCATGCGCGCGGCTTTCCAGCCCCACCTGGTCCAGCACCTTGTCGATGCGCGGTCGGGCCTTGGCGCGCGGTATTCCGTGCAGCGCGGCGTGATAGGCTAGGTTCTGCGCCACCGACAAATCGGCGTCCAGGGCGCGGCTTTGGAACACCACGCCCAGGCGCGCCATGGCCTGGGCGGGATGGCGGCGCAAGTCGTATCCCGCCACCTCGATGCTGCCCGAGACATTGCTGTAAAGCCGCGTCACCAGCGAAAACAGCGTGGTCTTGCCCGCGCCGTTAACGCCCAGAAGGGCGGTAAAGCTGCCACGCGGGACGGCCAGCGACACATCGGCCAGCGCCTGGACCGAACCAAAGCGATGCGACAGGCCGGTGATCCGCAGGGCATCGGCGGATGGGGGCAGAGCGCCCGCCTCCTGCGTGGAATCAGTCAAGGGTCATGCTGGTGATGGTGAAATCGCCAGACAGCTTGATGTCGTACTGGCCAATCTCGCATTCAGCATCGTCCACCTCGAACAGGTCGGCGCGTTCCTTCTCCACCCCTTCCGGGCCAGGCTGACATCCGATCTTGGCCAGGGCTTCGGTTATGCTGGCCAGTTCCTGGTCTGATGCCATGTCATTGTCCTGCGCAAGCACAGGGGTGACGGCGCTGGCGATGATCGCGGCGCAAAGGACGGATTTCAGCATGGCATTTCCCCTTACTGGACGTTGAACACGGCCTGCTGGCTTTCGCCCGAAGATCCCGGCACCGACAATGTATAGCGTCCCGGCGTGACTGCAATGAAACTGATCACCGCCGTGCCGGCATTGTCGAATTCGATGCTGTGGACACCCATCGGGCGGATTTCGATGTCGTTGATGACGATCTCATTGATCCAGATCGACCGGAAGAAATCGCCGCCCGACAAGGCCAGTTCCTGGCTGCCATCGGCATTGATGGCGATGCGATAGAAGCCGCCCGACTTCAGGGTGTATTCCCCGCCCGCGACCGGCTGCCCCGACGCCAGCGTCAGCGGCGCCAGGTCGGTGCGGTTGTCGCGCGCCATGATGCCCGAGAAGCCATAGTCGAACTTGCCCTTGGCGTCATAGGTGGCCGCAGCCTCGCCGCCGGCTTCTTCCTCTTCCTCGTCGTCGTCGTCTTCTTCGGTCGCCGCAGCGGCCTCGGGGGCCGCCTCAGACGCAGCGGCGCCTTCGGTGGCGGCGGCGTCCTGTGCTGCGGCGGGAACCGACAGGCCGGCCATGATCATCAGAACGGTCAGCAAACGGGTCATGGGTTTTCCTTCTTTGGTGAATAGGGTGGGCCGCATCAATTGGGCGCGACGACGACGCCCCAGGGCTGCTGGCCTACGGGCACGGACTTGACGACTTCCTCGGATGCCACGTCGATCACGGACACGTCGTTGGAATTGCCGTTGGTGGTGAACAGGTATTTCTCGTCGGGCGTGAAGGCCATCTGCCAGACCCGCTGGCCGACCAGCAGGTAATCCTTGACCTCGTCCGTTTCGCCGTCGATCACGGCCACGCGGTTCGACGGCCCGAGCGCCACGAAGACCTTCTTGCCGTCATTCGTCACGCGCACACCGACGGGCTGGATCGCTTCGGGCAGGACGCCCGGAACCTCGAACGTGATCTTGTTGGTGATCTGCTGGGTCGCGGGGTCGATCACGCTGATCGTGCCGCCGATCTCGGCGCTGACATACAGTTTCGTGCCGTCGTGGTTGTACTCGGCGAAGCGGGGGCGCGAATCGACCAGGACGTTGGCGACGATCTCGAAGGTGTCGGTATCGATGAAATGCGCCATGTTCGTCGTTTCCGACGTGTTGATGACGATCTTGCCGTCCGGGCTGACGCCCATGCCCTCGGGTTCGACGCCCACGGGGATTTCGGCCAGCACCTGCTTGGTCTTCACATCGACCACGGTGACAAGGTTGTCATCCTCGTTCGCGACATACAGCGGGTTGCCGGACGGATGCAGCACGAACAGTTCGGGATCGGGGCCGGACGGCAGGGTATGCAATTCCTCCATCGTGTTCGGATCGAAGACCCGGACCAGGTTGTCGTCGGAGGCGCAAACGTAAAGCTCGGTTCCGTCGGGGGAAATGGTGATGCCGCGCGGGCGGTTGCCCACCGGATAGGTGCCGATCACCTCCAGCGTGTCGCTGTCCAGGACCGTGACATCGTTGCCTTTTTCATTGGTGACGAAGACGCGGTTGGCAAGCGCCGGTTCCGCCAAAAGGGCAAATGCGGGGGCCAGGGCGAGGATATGCTTCATGGAACCTCTCAAAAGGAACATTCGGTTTCGGGACGGTCGATGCCCAGCGTATCCAGGGCACTGGTCTGGTGCAGATACTGGTCCTGCGGACTGACCGAGGTGGTCAGCAGCCCGGTGGTCAGCAGGATCGGCTGGCGGACCTGGTGGTCCCAGTCGCGCACGGTCAGTTTCCGGCCCTTGAAGCCCGCCACGTCGAACCCTTCCGACAGGATGAATTCGCGCAATTCCACCGGATCGGCGGACTGGGTGCGGGTTGCGGCCTCGCCTACAATGCGCAGGGCCAGCCAGGTCTGGTAATCTTCCTCTCGGATGGGTCGGTTCGCCAGGCGTTCGAAACGGTTCTGGTACTGCGTCCCGCCCCAGGCCTCCATCGCCGGGTGCCAGCTTCGCGGGACCAGGCCGGCCGATCCTGCCACGGGACGCGGATCCCAGGTCAGATAGGGCAGGTAAGGGGCAAAGATGTCGCTTTCGTCCGCCGCGATCAGGATGTCGTAATCGGGCGCACGCTGCGTGAAGACCGGCATCTGTGCCTGGACCTGAACATGGCCCGAATCGGTGCTGCGGGCGCCGCCGGTATCTTCGTAAACGCGTTCCTCGACGATCTTGGCGCCGAACTTGGCGGCGGAACGGCGAAAGGCGGCGGCCAGGTTTTCATCCTCGGGGTGGCTGCCCTTGACCAGCAGCCAGTCGGGCCAGTTCTTCCACATCAGGAACTGCGCTAGCCCGTCGGCCAGCATGGCGTGGCTGGGCGCGACATGGATGGTGTTCGCGCGGCAATCGGTCCCCCGCAAGGCATCGCCCCGCGCCCGGGCATTCAGCAGCATGGCGCGGTCACCTGCCTGGTCGGCCAGGGCCAGGGTCGTGGCGTCGTCGGCCAGGACCACGACGAACTGGATCCCCTCGGCCAGGATCCTGTCCAGTTCCGCGCCCGCCGTTTCGGGCGTAGCGGTGATCTCGAGCGCCTCGAAATCCTGGTTCATGAAGCGCCCAGTTGTGTCGTTGTCCTCGATCGCCAGGCGCGCGCCCGCGAATCCCAGATCCTCGACCGGCAGATCCAGCCGGGAAATGGGGGGCAATCTTTCCTCGTCCACGCGCAGCACGGCCGCGCGGATCTGCTGCATCTCGGGCTGAGGCTGCTGGGCTATGGCAGGCCCGGCCAGCACAGCGGCACCAGCCAAAAGTCCTATGATTCCCTTGAACATTTTTCGTCTCCCTGCCTGTCATGTTGGGTCGCGGCGGGGCTTGGGACAAGACGGTTTATGTTCCCGGCGCGATCGGGAAGATTTGGATCAATCTTATGTCGTATGGACGCGGGCGGGCGACTGGCGCATGGTCATGGGCGTTTGACAGAAAGCGGAACAGATGATGCAGAAGATCCTGGGCCTTGCCGTCGCCGCGACGCTGGCCCTGCCCCTTGGCGCCCAAGCCCATGGGCCCGCCCGCCTGAAGACCGAACAGTCGGTTGTCCTGGACGCCACCCCGGACGAGGTCTGGCAGGTGATCGGCAAGTTCGACGACATGGGCTGGCATCCCGCGGTGGCCCGTACCGAAATGACGCCCGAAGGCGCGCCTGCCGATGTCCCCGAGGAATCGACGCGCGTCCTGCACCTGAAGGCGGAAAGCGGCGATCCGACCATCACCGAGCAGTTGATGTCCATCGACCCGGACAAGCGCCAATACAAATACATGATCACCGACGTCGCGGTCGAGGTTCTGCCGGTCACGAACTACTCGTCCACGATACAGGTCAAGGACAAGGACGGCCATGCCGAGGTGGTCTGGAAGGCCGGGTTCTATCGCGGCTTTCCCAACAACGATCCCCCGGCCAACCTGAATGACGACGCCGCCATGGCGGCGGTCAACGGAATCTATCAGGCGGGCATCGACGCCCTGGTCGAACGATTCGGCAAGGCCGAGTGAGGCTTGCCGCACTGGCATTGATGCTGGCATCCCCCGCAGTCGCGGGGGATTTGGCTTTCGTGACAAGCCAGAACGCGGACATGGTCACGCTTGTCGATCTGGCGTCGGGCAAGGTGCTGGCCCAGACGCCGGTTGCGGGCAAGCCCGCGCCCGTGGCCTATGATCCGGCAGCGGGCCGCGCCTATGTGATCGCGGCGGATACCGGGCAGCTTTACATCCTGGACGAGGCAGGGGGCGTCACGGCCAGCCACGCCTTGGGCGAAGGCGCATTCGGACTGGCTGCGGCGCCGGGGGGCGGTCTGTTCGTGACAGACTGGTTCGGGGCGCGGCTTGTGCATCTGGACCGCAGCCTGCAGGTGGTCTGGGACGTGCCCACGGGCGCTGCCCCTGCCGGGGTGGCGGTCAGCACTGACGGGCAATGGGTGGCAACGGCGGATCGCGACAACGACGGGGTCAGCATCTTTGACGCCAAGACGGGCGCGCTGCTGCACAAGGTCAAGACGGCGGGCGCGCATCCCTTCGGGATCACCTTCCACGACGGGCGGTTCTGGACAGCGGATGTTCAGGGCGACAGCGTTTCCGTGATCGACCCCTGGACAGGGACGCTGGCGGGCCATGTCCCGACCGGCAGCCACCCTTATGCCGTGGCTTTCGCGGGGGGCCGGGGGTTCGTCACCAACCAGTATGCAGGCACGCTGACGGTGTTCGACCCCGGCAGCCTGGCCGTATTGGCCGAGGTCCCAGTCGGCGATTACCCGGAAGGCATCGGCACCCTGCCCGGCGGCGATGCGGTTGCGGTCGCAAACTGGGAATCGGACACGCTTGTCGTCATGGACGCGGCCAGCCTGACCATCACGGCAGAGATCGAGATGCCCTCTGGTCCCCGCGCCTTTGGCCAGTTCACGGGCCGGCAGGCACAGCCTTGACCAGGGGCGCGCCGCCCGCCGCCAGCCAGCCTTCGATCCCGCCGGGAAACCAGTGGACGCCGCTGTAGCCCAGGGCAACCGCACGGCGGGCGGCATTCCAGCTCATCCAGCAATCGCTGCGGCAGAAGATCACCATGGGCGCCGCCCGGTCGCCCTTCGACACCTGCTCCAGGCCCCGTTCCAACCGCGCCTGTTCGGCAGGGGCCAGGTTTTCCCAGCCGGTATCCCACAGCCAGACCGCACCGGGGATGGTTTCATGGGGCGGTTCGCGCCAGATCGTACCCTCGGGCAGGCCCTGGGGCCGTGTCTTGCGGGGCAGCACGTCCAGGAACGGGACGTTTTCGCCATGCAGCCGGATGGTATCGCCCGCATCGACAACCGTGGCACCGCGCAGCGTCGCGGGCACCGGCGCGCGATAAGGCTCGCCCCGATAGGCGTCAGGTTCAGGCACCTGGGCCGTTGCCGGTCCTGCCAGCAGCAGCGCCAGCAAGACCGCGCGGATCACTGGACCAGCTCCTTGCCGTAGTCATCGACCAGGGGCACGCCTGCGTCACGCAGGATGGCGTTGATGTCGTCCTGGTGGCGGCGGATCAGGCTGTTCAGTTCCCGCTTCCATTCCTGTTCAGACAGCCGCACCCCCATGGTGATGCGATAGAACATCTTCGGCCCCGCTGTTTCCTTCAACAGCGGCGTGAACTGCAGATCGGGATCGTCCTTGACCCGAGGGCCGGACAGCGGTCCCCACAAGACGGCCGCGTCCAGCGTGCCGTCCTTGACGCCCCCGATCAGGTCGCCAACAGGATCCTTGACGCGGCGGTCCACGAACAGGTCGGCCCCGCGCATATCCTTGGCCAGCCCCGCCCGCGCCATGATCGTTGCAGGCGGCGATCCCGCGATCACCCCGATCGGATGGCCCTTCAAGGCCGGATCGGAAAGGTGATCGACCCCGGCCAGGTCGCCGTCCTTTCGCGTCACGATCCCGAACACCGAGGTATAGTAATGGTTGGTGTTCTGCACCAGCTCATCACCCTGGGCATAGCCCATCACCACGTCGCAATCCCCTGTCCGCAGCGTCCTGGCGATGAAACCCATGCCCGAGGGGAACCAGGAATAGGTGACAGGCACGCCCAGCCATTCCCCGAATGCCTCTGCCAGCTTGTTTTCAAAGCCCGATCCGTCGCGCATCGACATGGGGGCGTTGGCCGGATCCGCGCAGACCCGAAACTGCGTGGTGGACCGCAGGTCCGCCACCTGGGCCGTGGCGGGCAGCCCGCCCAGAACGACCGCCGCCATCAGCCAGCGAAGGATGCCCATCTTACATCGACATGCAGGAATCTTCCTGCGCCGTGTATTCGTCGGACTTGTCGGCGCGTTCCGCAGGACGGCCGCGCGGAATCTCTCCGGTCCCGTGGGCCAGCAGATAGACATAAATGTCATCGACATAGCACCAGACGTTCTTGTTCGTCCCGAACGCAGGCATGACCGAGTTCGTGCCCTGGCGTCCCGACGCCACGACTTCCTGGAATTCATAGTAGTCCATGCGCAGGACTGAATTCTTCAAGGCCGGGGCATAGGTGGACCCTTCGCCGTCAGGACCGTGGCAGACATGGCATTCCGCATGATAGCGGCGGAACCCGTTGAAGGTCGCGAAATCGACGACGTTGTTGTCGATCTTGAAGGTCGGAATGCCCTCGGCATTGTACCAGCGGCCGTTTTCCTCGGTGACAGGGGTGATGTCCATGCCATTGGGAAGGGTGGTTGCCCCCTCGGCCATCTCGACGGGCGCATCGTCCCCCCCGGCGGGTGCTGCGGGTTCGGCTGCTGCCGCGGCGCCGGATGTGGCGGCTGCCGCGCCTGCGCCGGCCTCGGCGGGCGGGGGGGTCTGGGTTGTCGCTTCCTGCGCGAAGGCAGTTGTTGCCACGGTCGCGGCAAGCGCCAGGGACGCAAGGCTGGTGATGGCTTTCATTGTCTCATTCCTCCCGAAATTCAATTTACCCGGTCCTCCTCAGGTAAAACTCCCCCCGGAGATTATCCTCGGGGGGAGCGTTGGATAGCGCAACTTTACGTTAGCGGGCCGAAAGTATTAGCCGCTGGTGCCGCCTTCGGCAGGCGCCGGTTCCGCCGCAGGGTCGGCGGCCGGCTCGGCCGAGGCCGAGGCCTCGCCCGGCAGTTCGAACACGGTCAGCTGGCCGCCCAGTTCGGTGTAATCCGACAGGGCCGCATAGCCGCCCACGGCGCCCAGGCCTTCGTTCGGGTTGGTCAGGCCCGCTGCCAGACCGATCCCGGCCCAGCCGCCGACGCCCGACAGGATGCCGATGTACTGCTTGCCTTCGCGTTCATAGGTCATCACGTTGCCGATGATCCCGGACGGGGTCTTGAACTTGTACAGTTCTTCGCCCGTGTCGGCATCCACCGCCTTCAGATAGCCTTCCAGCGTGCCATAGAAGACCACGTCGCCCGCGGTGGCCAAGGCCCCCGACCAGACCGAGAACTGTTCGGGCAGCGACCACTTGATCTTGCCCTCGATATTGTCCCAGGCGATGAAGTTACCCATGCCGCCGTGGCTGTCGGGTGCCGGATACATCGACAGGGTCGCGCCGACATAGGGCTGGCCCGCCGTATAGGCGACGCGGAACGGTTCATAGTCCATGCAGACGTGGTTGGTCGGCACATAGAAGGTCTGGGTCTTGGGCGAATAGGCAGCGGGCTGCTGGTCCTTCGATCCAAGGGCCGCCGGGCAGACGCCGGTGGTGTTCTCATCCTCGCCATTCTGGGCGGTCGAGTATTCGGCGACGACCTGCGGGCGGCCATACTGGTCGCTGTTGGGATCCATCTCGACATGGGTCGCCCAGTTCACCGCCGGATCGAACTTTTCTGCGACCAGCAGTTCGCCCGATTCGCGGTCCAGCGTATAGCCAAAGCCGTTGCGGTCGAAGTGGGTCAGCAGTTTGCGCGGCTGGCCGTCGATTTCCTGGTCGGTCAGGATGTTTTCGTTGACCCCATCATAGTCCCATTCATCGTGGGGGGTCATCTGGTAGAACCACTTGGCCATGCCGGTATCGGCATCGCGGGCCATGATGGTCATCGACCACTTGTTGTCGCCCGGCCTTTGCGACGGGTTCCAGGTCGAGGGGTTGCCGGTGCCGTAGTAGATCAGGTTCAGATCGGGGTCATAGGAGAACCAGCCCCAGATCGAGCCGCCGCCGATCTTCCACTGATCGCCTTCCCAGCTGTTCAGGCTGCTGTCGGCCCCGACCGGCTTGCCCAGATGGGTGGTCTTTTCGGGATCGACCAGCATTTCGTCGTCGGGACCGGTCGAATAGGCTTTCCATGCCTCGGTCCCATCGGCCAGGTTCAGCGCGGTCAACCGGCCACGGATGCCGTATTCACCGCCCGAAACGCCGACCATCACCTTGTCCTTGACCGGCATGACGGTCGCGGTCAGGGTTTCGCCGATCGCCGGATCGCCGATCTTGGTGGACCATTTCACTTCGCCCGTCTTGGCATCCAGTGCCACCACGGTGGTGTCGGCTTGCGACAGAATGACCATCCCGTCGGCATAGGCCAAGCCGCGGTTGACCGTGTCGCAGCACATGACGGCAATGACTTCGGGGTTTTGCTGCGGTTCGTAACGCCACAGGATCTTGCCGTCGTTGGCCAGATCCAGGGCGAAGACGTTGTTCGGGAACGGCGTGTGGACATACATGATGTCGCCGATCACCAGGGGGCTGCCCTCATGCCCGCGCAGCACGCCGGTCGAGAAGGTCCAGGCCACCCGCAGATCGCCCACGTTGTCGCGGTTGATCTGGTCCAGTTCCGAATAGCGCGTGTTGGCATAGTCGCCGGTCTGGATCGCCCATTGTTCGGGCTTGGCTGTCTCGGTCAGGACGCTTTCGTTGGCAAAGCTCGCCGCGCCCGTCAGAAGCAGCACGGCAACCGTGCTGTTCAGCAATCTTTTCATGGATTAATTCCTCCGCTGTTGGAAGCGTGCGACGGGTTCCCTCCTCCATCGCCGTCCTGGAACGTAGTCTTTGGCGGACAATGCCTTGCGTCAATCTGCCGTTCTGGCAATTGCCCCTAAAGTCTTAGGTCGAATTACCAGAACGGTCGGGAAATTTCGGCAATCGCCTTAAAGCAGTCTTTCCGCGTGCCACATCACATGATCGGCCATGAAGGACTGGACGAAGAAATAGCTGTGGTCATAACCGGGCTGCATCCTGAACTGGCCGGGCTGGCGGCGCGCCATCATCGCCTGGGCCAGCGATTCGGGGCGCAGCTTGTCCAGGAACTGATCCGCGCTGCCCTGGTCGATCAGCACCTCTCCGGGAAAGCCGCGTTCCGTCATCAGGATCGTCGCGTCATGGGCGCGCCAGGTTGACCGGTCATCCCCCAGATAGGCAGACAGCTGTTTCTGTCCCCAGTCGGATTCGGTCGGGTTGGCGATCGGCGCAAAGGCAGACACCGACTTGTATCGCTCGGGATGGGTCATGGCGATGGTCAGCGCGCCATGCCCGCCCATGGAATGGCCCGTGATGCCCATCGCCTCGCGGTCGATGGCGAAATTGTCGGCCACCAGTTCGGGCAGTTCGTGGACGATATATTGCCACATCTGGAAATGCGGCTTCCACGGATCCTGGGTCGCGTTGACATAGAAGCCTGCGCCCTTGCCCAGGTCATAGGCCTCGTCGTCGGCCACGTCGTCGCCGCGCGGAGAGGTGTCTGGAAAGACGATGGCGATGCCGGCCTCGGCGCACCATTGCTGGGCTGCGGCCTTGGTCATGGCGTTGTCGTGGGTGCAGGTCAGCCCGGACAGGTACCACAGGACCGGCACCCGTTCCTGGGCCACCAGTTCGGGCATGAAGACCGCAAAGGTCATGTCGGTCCCGGTGGATTGCGATCTGTGGCGGTAAACGCCCTGCGTGCCGCCAAAGCTGCGGTTTTCGGAAAGGGTTTCAAGCGTCATCCGACACCTCCAGTTTTTGAAACATGACCAGCCCGTCGACCGGCCCAAGCCGGGGGTGACGAAACGCCCCCGGCAACCTGCCGACAATGGCAAATCCGGCCTTCTGCCACAAATGGACGGCATCGGCATTGGTCGAAACGACAAAGTTGAACTGCATCGCCGCAAATTCCTGCGCCGCCGCCCAGGTTTTCGCATGGTCCACCAGGGCACGGGCGATCCCCCTGCCCCTAGCATCGGGATGGGTGGCAAAGGACGCATTGGCCACATGGGATCCGCCGCCGGGACGATTCGCGCCGACATGGCTGGTGCCCAGGACGCGGCCACCGGCGATTGCCACAAAGGCCGTGAAGGGAGGGGCGAACCAGTCCGCCAGGGCATCGCCCCTGGAAATGTCCTGGGGGATGCAATAGGTTTCGCCCGCGCGATAGACGGGTTCCAGGATGGCCCAGATGGCATCGTGATCGGCCGGGGTCGCGGGGCGGATTTCCACCCCGCCGCCGGTCATTTCAACTCGTCCACGCTGCGGATCACCTGTCCCAGCAAGCCATAGTCCAGCGCCTCCTGGGTGTTCAGCCAGAAATCGCGCTGCGTGTCCTTCTCGATACGCTCGACGCTCTGGCCGGTGGCATCGGCAAAGATCTGGTTCAGACGGTCGCGCATCAGCCGCACCTGTTCCGCCTGGATCATCATGTCAGACGACGTGCCGCCGATCCCGCCCGAGGGCTGGTGGATCAGGAAGCGCGTGTTGGGCAGGCAGTAGCGGTTTTCCTTTTTTGCCGCGACAAAGATCAACGCACCCGCCGACGCCACCCAGCCCGAGCCGATGGTGCGCACGTTGGGGCGGATGAACTTGATCACGTCATGGATCATGTCGCCCGATTCCACGTGCCCGCCGGGCGAGGAGATCAGCATGTTGATCGGCTTGTCGCTGTCCTCGGCCAAGGCCAGCAGATGCGCCACGGTGCGCTGCGCCAGCTTGTCGTTGATGGTGCCCGCGACAATCACCGTGCGCGACTTGAAGTACAGCTTGCCGATCTTGTCGCCTTCGGGAAGGCCCAGGCCGCCATCCTTTTCGCCGTCGTGGCGCCGGTCGTCTTCTTCCGGTTCATCGTCGTCGTCATCGTCCAGCCACTGGTGACGCATCGGCCTGCTCCTTTTTATCTCATGGCGACGGCGGGACCAGCGGCCCCGCCGTTCTTTTACCTATGCAGCCGTGAAGGATCAGTAAAGGACGACCGAGCGGATCGATTCACCGCGATGGGCCAGCTCGAACCCCTCGTTGATGTCTTCCAGCGGCATGGTGTGGGTGATCATCGGGTCGATCTCGATCTTGCCGTCCATGTACCAGTCAACGATCTTCGGCACATCCGTGCGCCCGCGTGCGCCACCAAAGGCCGTGCCTTTCCAGACCCGGCCGGTCACCAGTTGGAACGGCCGGGTGCTGATTTCCGCCCCCGCTGCCGCCACGCCGATGATGACCGAGACGCCCCAGCCGCGATGGGTGCATTCCAGCGCGTCGCGCATCACCTTGGTGCTGCCGGTCGCATCGAAGGAATAATCCGCGCCGCCGATCTGGTCGAAGGGGGTTTTCGTCAGGTTGACGATTTCCTGCACGACCGAGCCGTCGATTTCCTTGGGGTTGATGAAATGCGTCATGCCGAAATGCTCGGCCATCGGCTTCTTGTCGTTGTTCAGGTCGACGCCGATGATCTTGTCGGCCCCTGCAAGGCGCAGGCCCTGGATCACGTTCAGACCGATGCCGCCCAGGCCGAACACCACGGCCGTGGCGCCGATTTCCACCTTGGCGGTGTTGATCACCGCGCCGATGCCGGTGGTGACCCCGCAGCCGATATAGCAGATCTTGTCGAAGGGCGCGTCCTCGCGGACCTTGGCCACCGCGATTTCAGGCAGCACCGTATAGTTCGAGAAGGTCGAGCAGCCCATGTAGTGATAGATCGGGGTGCCATCCAGCATGGAAAACCGGGTGGTGCCGTCGGGCATCAGTCCCTGGCCCTGCGTGGCGCGGATCGCGGTGCAAAGGTTCGTCTTGCCCGAAAGGCATGACGCGCACTGGCGGCATTCGGGGGTGTAAAGCGGGATGACATGATCGCCGGGCTTCACGCTGGTGACGCCGGGTCCGACCTCGACCACGATGCCTGCGCCCTCATGGCCCAGGATCGAGGGAAAGATGCCTTCAGGGTCGGCGCCCGACCGGGTGAATTCGTCGGTGTGGCAGATGCCGGTGGCCTTGATCTCGACCATCACCTCGCCCGCTTTCGGGCCTTCCAGGTTGACCTCCATCACTTCCAGGGGTCGGCCAGCTTCCAGGGCTACGGCGGCACGGGTTCTCATCATGGATCTCCTAGTTCGTTCGAGCGTCCCGCAAGGGTCACGGGCGGTCAAGGCCAAAGGGGCCGCGACGCGGCCCCCGGATTTCATGCAGGGATCAGCGTCCCGTCAAGCAGCCAGGGCGCCGGAACGCTTGGCAATATGGGTGGCAATCGCGTCCATCAAGGGCGGCGACAGCGCGTCATAGGGTTCCAGACCCAGTTCGCGCAAACGCGCCCGGATGCCGTCCATCTGAGCCGGATCGACGCCGGATTCGATGATCGAACTTACAAAGGCCGCGAACTCGGGGGCCGACCAGCCGGCTTCGTTCGACAGTTCGGTATGGACAAAGTCCAGTCCATAGAACGGATGGTCCTTGTTCTCGATCCGGCCATACATATGAACGCCGCAGCCGGTGCAGGCGTAGCGCTGGATCGGCGCGTCCTTGTTGACGATCTGCAGCTTGTCGCCGTTTTCCAGAACCTGGACCGCGTCGCGCGACACGACGGCCACCTGGCTGAAGACCGCCCCGTCGGGCTTCCAGCATTTCGTGCAGCCGCACACGTGGTTATGGGCGGTCTGCGCGCCGACCCGGACCTTGACCGGCTTCGTCGCGCATTTGCAGGTAAGCGTGCCGCCCCCGAAACTGGAATTGCCTGCCTTTATGCCGTTATCCACGGCGGGGTGGATCTTTACCCCCTCGGTGCTGGCCATGGTTCTTCCCTCCCGATGAACCGATTGTGAACCCAGCGTCGCGCCATTGGGAACATTCGGCAAGTCAGCGGAAGGTTGTAGCGCCCCGACGAACCGGGGCGCCGTGCGGTCAGCTTGCGGGCGTCGAGGACACGCCGACCTTGGCCGGACGCAGCAGCCGGTCGTGCAGGCGGAAACCATTGTCCATCACCTGGATGATTTCCCCCGCAATGGTGCCGGGAACGGCGGCTTCGAACATCGCCTCGTGTTCGCTGGGGTCAAACTTGTCACCGGGCCGAGGGGTGATCACGGCAATGCCATGCTTGGCAAAGACATTGGACAGTTCGCGCAGGGTCAATTCTACGCCTTCGATCAGGGCGCTTGCGGCGGCACGCTGTTCGTCGCCCGCCGCATCCAGCGCACGGGTCAGCGCGTCATGGACCGGCAGCAGGTCGCGCGCCAGGCGGGATCCGCCATATTGTTCCGCGTCCCGGCGGTCCTTTTCGGCCCGCTTGCGCGAGTTTTCGGCGTCGGCCAATGCCCGCATGAACCTGTCGCGGAATTCGTCGCGTTCAGCCGTCAGGGCGGCGATTTCGCCCGCCGGGTCAGTCAGGGGATCCGCCAGGATATCGTCAAGGGGCTGTTCGTTTTGCTCGTTCATCGTCTTTTCATCCTTTCCGGCCGGACAGCACCCGCCCGACCAGTTGCGCGGTGTAGTCGACGATCGGCACGATCCGGCCATAGTTCAGCCGTGTCGGTCCGATGACGCCAACCGCGCCTACAATCTTTCGATCGGCATTCATATAGGGTGAAACCACCAGAGCGGAACCCGAAAGCGAAAAAAGCTTGTTTTCCGACCCGATGAAGATGCGGACCCCCTCGCCTTTCTCGGTCAATTCCAGGAATTCCACGATGTCGCGCTTGCGTTCCAAGTCGTCGAACAACACGCGGATGCGGTCCAGATCCGCGGCCTCCTGGTCCAGCAGGTTGGCCCGGCCCCGCACGATCAGGCGCGGATCGCTGGACCCGGCATCCCATTGGGCCATTCCCGATTGCACCAGTTCGGCGGCCAGCACGTCCAGTTCCTGGCGCCGCGCCGCGATTTCCCGACCGATATGGCCGCGCAGTTCGGACAGGGTCTTTCCCTCGGCCATGGCGTTCAGGAAATTCCCCGCCTCTCGCATCGACGAGGGCGTCTGGCCCACGGGCGGCGTGAACAGGCGGTTTTCCACATGGCCGTCGGCAAAGACCAGCACCACCAGCGCGCGGTCGGGACCAAGGCTGACGAATTCGATATGCCGGATCGGCGCCTCGTGCTTGGGCATCAGCACCAGGGATGCGCCGCGGGTGATGGAGGACAGCGCCGTGCTGACCCGGTCCAGCAGCACGCCCGTATCGGGATCGTCGTTGCCCAGCGTCTGGTCGATGGCCGCGCGGTCAGTGGCGGTGACGGCGTCCACCTCCATCATGCCGTCCACGAACAGCCGCAGCCCCTGCTGGGACGGCATCCGTCCGGCCGAGGTGTGTGGGCTGTCCAGCAGCCCCATGAATTCCAGATCTTGCATCACGTTGCGCACGGTCGCCGCGCTCAGCTTCTCGGACAAGGCGCGGGTCAGCGTGCGCGAACCCACAGGCTCGCCTGTTTCCAGATAGGTTTCGACCACGCGGCGAAAGATTTCGCGCGACCGGTCGTTCAAATCCTGCAGCGGCGTTTTCCGGTCCATGTCCCTCGAAGGGTTGCGTGATGGCCCGTTGGGGCGGTATTGGGCAGCCAATCTCTCGAAAAGGAATGACCATGCGCCCGTCTGGCCGAAATCTAAGCCAAATGCGTCCGATTTCAATCGAAACCGGCGTGATGGCTCATGCCGAAGGGTCATGCCTGATCCGTGTCGGCAACACCCATGTGCTGTGCACGGCATCGCTGGAGGAAACGCCGCCGCGTTTCCTGAAGGGCACCGGCCTGGGCTGGGTCACGGCGGAATACGGGATGCTGCCGCGCGCCACCAACACCCGCAACCGGCGCGAGGCAGCCCAGGGCAAGCAATCGGGCCGCACCCAGGAAATCCAGCGCCTGATCGGGCGCAGCCTGCGGGCGGGCGTGGATCGCAGTGCCCTGGGCGAACGGCAGATCACCATCGACTGCGACGTGATCCAGGCCGATGGCGGCACCCGCTGCGCATCCATCACGGGCGGCTGGGTCGCGCTGCGGCTGGCTGTAAACAAGCTGCTGAAGGCAGGCGCGATCACCAGCGACCCGATCATGGACCATGTGGCGGCGGTGTCCTGCGGACTTTATGCGGGCCAGGCGGTTCTGGATCTGGATTATGCCGAGGACAGCGAGGCAGGCACCGACGGCAATTTTGTCCTGACAGGCGCGGGCCGCCTGATCGAGGTGCAGATGTCGGCCGAGGGCGCGACCTTCTCGCGCGACCAAATGGGACAGTTGCTGGATCTGGCCGAAGGCGGCATGGCCGAACTGGTCGCCGCCCAGAAGGCCGCCACCGCATGAGACGCTTTGAGGGCACCCGCCTGCTGGTGGCGACCCATAACGCGGGCAAGCTGGACGAGATGCGCGCCCTGCTGGCCCCTTTTGGCGTCGAAGTCACGGGTGCGGCCGAGGCGGGTCTGCCCGAGCCTGAGGAAACCGAAACAACCTTCGTCGGCAATGCCCGCATCAAGGCCCGCGCCGCCGTGGAGGCAACCGGCCTGCCCGCGCTGTCCGACGACAGCGGCATCTGCGTCGATGCGCTTGACGGCGCGCCCGGCGTCCACACCGCCGACTGGGCCGAGACCGGCCAGGGCCGTGACTTCCGCATGGCCATGCAGCGCACCTGGGACGAACTGGAATCGCGCAATGCCCCCGCCCCGCGCAGCGCCCAGTTCCGCTGCACCCTGGTGCTGATGTGGCCCGACGGCCATGACGAGGTGTTCGAGGGCGTGCTGCCCGGCCAGGTCGTCTGGCCGCCGCGCGGGGTTGAAGGCCACGGTTACGACCCCATCTTCATGCCGGACGGTCACGACGTGACCCTGGGGGAGATGTCGCCCGAGATGAAGAACAGCCTCAGCCACCGGGCACGGGCGGTGGAGCGGATGATAAGGGGCAGCTTTGCATAGGATATCCACCGGATCGCCCTTCGAGGCCGCCATGGGTTACAGCCGCGCCGTTGTGAAGGGCGACTGGTGCTTCGTGTCCGGCACAACGGGGTATGACTATGCCACGATGACCATGCCGGACGATCCCTGCCAGCAGGCCCGCAACTGCTTTGCCACGATCTTTTCCGTGCTGAAGGAGGCGGGCTTTGCCCCCGAGGACATCGTGCGCGTGCAATACACCGTCACCGACGCCGCCGTGATGGAGGTGATCGCCCCTGCCCTGGGCGAGGCCATGGGCACCATCCGCCCCGCCGCCACCATGGTCATCGCAGGGCTGATCCGGCCCGAGATGAAGGTCGAGGTGGAAGTCACGGCGATGCGCGGATGATGATGCCGGGGCAGGACGGCTTTGCAGAGGCGGACTGGCGGGCCGGGGGCTTTGGCCTTTACGTCCATTGGCCCTTTTGCCAGGCGAAATGCCCTTATTGCGATTTCAACAGCCATGTGGTGCCTGCCGTGGACCAGGCCCGCTGGGCCGAGGCGCTGTCGTCCGAAATCGCCCGGCTTGGCGCGGAACTGCCCGGCCGTCACCTGGGCAGCATCTTTTTCGGCGGCGGCACGCCGTCGCTGATGGAACCCGAAACCGTCGATACGGTCCTGCGCGCCGCCCGCGCCGCCTGGGGGTTCGCCAACGACATCGAGATCACGCTGGAGGCCAACCCCACAAGCGTCGAACGGGGCCGTTTCCGGGGGTTTGCCGATGCGGGCGTCAACCGCCTGTCCATGGGCATCCAGGCGCTGAACGACGCCGATCTGCGCGCCCTGGGCCGGATGCATTCCGTGGCCGAGGCGCGGGCGGCCCTTGACGTGGCGCGCGCCTGCTTCGACCGGGTCAGCTTTGACCTGATCTATGCCCGGCAGAACCAGACGCGCGAGGCCTGGAGGGCCGAACTGACCGAAGCCCTGGCGATGGCCGTGGATCACCTGTCGCTGTATCAGTTGACCATCGAACCCGGCACGGCCTTTGGCGCGCGGGCGGCGGCGGGCAAGCTGCGCGACCTGCCCGACGACGATCTGGCCGCCGATATGTATCTGGAAACCCAGGACATCTGCGAAGCAGCCGGGATGGCGGGATACGAGACATCCAACCATGCCCGCCCCGGTTCGGAAAGCCGCCACAATCAGGTCTATTGGCGCCAGGGCGATTGGGCGGCGGTCGGACCCGGCGCCCATGGCCGCATCACCCTGCCCTCCGTCGGCAACTCTGGCGGCCGCCTTGCCACCGAGGCGCATCGCGCCCCCGGCGCCTGGCTTCACACCGTCGAGCGCCAGGGAACGGGCGAATCGCTGCGCGAGGTGGTGCCATTGGACGAACAAGCGACCGAATACCTGCTGATGTCGTTGCGGCTGGCCAAGGGACTGGACGAGGCCCGTTATGCCCGGCTGGCAGGCACCCCCCTGGACAAGGACGCGGTCAGCCGGCTGGCAGACCTGGGCATGGTCGAACGCAGCGACGGGCGGCTGCGCACCACCCGCGCGGGGCGTCCCCTGCTGAATGCCATCCTGCGGGAATTGGCGGCCTGATGCGTCCCTTGTGGTATGCCGCCGGACTGCTGTCCCTGGCCCTGGGCATCGTGGGGATCGCCCTGCCCGTGGTGCCGACCGTGCCCTTTCTGCTGCTGGCCGCAGCGGCCTTTGCGCGCAGCAGTCCCCAACTGGAACGGCGGATCCTGAACCATCCGACCTATGGCCCGCCTGTCCGGGCCTGGCGCGAACGCGGGGCGATCAGCCGCCTGGCCAAGATCTGGGCGACGCTGGCCATGGGCTGCGGGGTGGGCTTCAGCCTGTTCGTCGGAATGCCCGTCTGGGTCGTCGCGACGCAGGCCGCGATCTGCACGGCCATCGCCGCCTATCTCGTGACCCGGCCCGAAACCTGATCCCCCATGACGGCTGCCCTTTCCTTTGCCGAGCAGATTTCCGGGATGACTGCGGTCGATCTTGCCCGGCGGCTGATCGGGGCGACCCTTCTGGTCCGTGGCGCGGGTGGGACCATCATCGAGACCGAGGCTTACAGCCGCGACGATCCCGCATCGCACAGCTTTCGCGGCCCGACCGCGCGCAATGCGTCGATGTTCGGACCAGCGGGGCACGCCTATGTCTATCGATCCTATGGCATCCACCTGTGCCTGAACGTGGTCGCCCGCCCGGGCGAGGCGGTCCTGATCCGCGCCCTGGACCCCACCACGGGGATCGAGGCAATGGCCGCGCGCCGCAACAGTCCCATGCTGTGCAACGGGCCGGGACGGCTGACCCAGGCGCTCGGCGTCCGGCCCGACGATGACGGTGCCCCCCTGGATGGCCCGGAACTGTTTATCGGCCTGTCCCCGGACCGGCCCGACCTGCTGGTGGGGCCGCGTATCGGCATCAGCCGCGCGCAGGATCTGCCCTGGCGTTTCGGCATGGCTGGCGTTCGCGGCCACAGCCGCCCCTTCCCCTCTGAGCCATCGCCCCTGTCAACGCCGCGTTGATCACGTCAGTGATCGATGTTCCAGGAAGGAGTTCAGGCTGTCTTCGGCTAAATCTGCGGTCTGGTCAGCCACATCGGCAGGGCATGGCCCGCTCGGCCCGTCAGGGATGCTTCGATACATCGGCCCAGGTTGCCGAACCTGACCCTGCAGCCGGACAGGCCGGGGCCGTAATGGGCGTATTTTCCCGAATTCGTCATCAGCGTGCGGGTCTTGACCGGGAAAACCGGGCGAGAGATCGAACACCAGCACAGGTCGGGGATCACCTGCACCCCCGCCTGTTCCAGCAGCGCCAGGGTTCCTTCGGCACGCGCCTGCGCAATCGTGTCGCGGCCCGCCGTCAGGATGGTGGGGATCAGCACCCGGCGCCCATCAAGGCCTGCGGCCAGCGCGCGGCATTCGCCCGGCGAGGCGTGGGGGCTGCCCAGGGCGACAAGGTCGATGTCCTCCGGCCCCTCGTTCAACAGCTGCCAGCCTTGTTCCATATCGGCCAGGGTGATCCGACGACGATCGGCCTCATTGCCGATTTGCCCGGCTTCGGGTGTCACCCCCTCCAGATGCAGCATCGGCGCGGCGGAAGTCGTGCCAAAGGCCGCGCACAGGGCCTTCAACTCGTCCGTGCCGGGACTTGCATCCGCAAGCCCGCGCAGAACGGGAATGCGGTCGGGCGACAGCTTCCCGGCCAGATAGCCGATCAGCGGCCAGAAGGCATCATCGGCATTTTGGGGTAGGTCCACGTCGATGATGCGCCGGGCCTTGCGCTGTTCGTCCAGATAGACGCCCGACAAGGGCGCCCGCCCCGTGATCGCAATGCACAGGTCTAGGAAATCCGGGTGCTTGGCGGTGCGTGCCCCCAGAACGCTGTTGGCATAGATCACCGCGTTCGATTCTGCCCAGGCAACCGCCTCGCCCATGCCCGGCGCGCTGTCCAGAAGATAGGGTGAACAGGTGAAGGTCGGGCGGCAGCCCATCGCCACATAGGCATCGGCCAGCCGCTGCGCAGGCCCGCCAAAGCTGGGCGGCACGCCTTGGGCGCGCCAGTTGTCGTGATCAACGGAAATCGCATTCATCGTCGTCGGCACCCTGACCCTGGCACCCATCGCCACCATCTTTTCAGCAAAGGTCAGGTTTGCGGGACTGGCATAGATGCAGCCGTCGATATGGGCCTGGGTCACGTCCACAAGCCCCCTGGCCCCCTGCTCGGCGGCCATGGCGCAGATGATCCGCATGGCCTGCGCCCTGGCCGCGCCTCCCTCGCCCGCCAGCATCGCGCGGTCGCCGGCAGTCAGGTCCAGCGATGCCGTGGCAGGCGGCAGGACCGGGATCGACAGCGCGCCAGCGGTGATCCGATCCAGTCCGATCGCTGCATGGCTTTCGTTGGACATGACCGTGAAATCCCGGTCTGACAGGCGCAGGACCGGCAGAGCCTTTCCGAACATCTCGACCGCGATCAGGGCGCCCAGGGTCACGACATCCTCGGGTTCGGAAAAGACCAGCGCCACCGGGCCGCGCCCAGACAGGACCAGATCAAGCAGCACCCCCGACCCCGTGCAGGATCCGCGCGTGGAGGGCATCATCAGCACGCTGCCGGTGATCGCCTGCCCATGCAGCGGGTGATGCACGTCGATGACCGTGCCGGTCGCGGGATCCACCCCGCCCCAGAAGCTGAGCGGCTCGCCGGACGCGATGACCGGCCCCTCTGCGATGCCCGGCAGGATGGACAGCGCCGTCATTGCTTCAGCGTCGGCGTGACGCCCCATGTGTCGGACAGCATATAGCCCGCCTGCCACGGGTCGTCGGGATCCAGGTAATAGCTGTGCTGCCCCGTGATCCAGGCCCGCCCGGTGATCTGCGGGATGATCGTGGTCCGTCCGCCGCTTTCCCGCACCTCGAGGATCTGGCCGGTGAAACGCGACCCGATGATGGATTCATGGATCAGCACGTCGCCCTGACCCATCGACCCCCGCGCCTGCAGCACCGCCATGCGGGCCGAGGTGCCCGTCCCGGTGGGCGAACGGTCCGACCGGCCGGGCGCCACGATGCAGGTGTTGCGCGTGACGTTCCCCGGACCCTGGAAGGGCATCGCGAATTGCACGATGGATACGCCGCGCACGTTCGGGAAATCGGGATGGACCACATCGAACTGCTGTCGCGCGGCGTGGCGGATCTTCTCGCCCAGGGTGGCCAGGTCGCGGGCCTCGTCGGGGCGGATCTGGAAACCGAGGGCTTTCGCATCCACGATCCCGAAGAACATCCCGCCATAGGCGATGTCCAGCGGGATGGTGCCATGGCCCTCGACTTCCAGCGCGCCGTCCAGAACGGCGGCAAAGGCGGGGGCGTTGCGGAAGGTGACGGATCGGCACTTGCCGTTTTCGCAATCCGCCGTCACCTCGATCACGCCGCCGGGCATATCCAGCTTGAAGCGGGTGACAGGCTCGACCATCGGCACCATGCCGGTTTCCAGCAGCACGGTCGCCACGCAGATCGTGTTCGACCCGGACATGGGGACGTATTCC
The DNA here is from genome assembly GCF_021491915.1 of Paracoccus everestensis. Taxonomy (NCBI): domain Bacteria; kingdom Pseudomonadati; phylum Pseudomonadota; class Alphaproteobacteria; order Rhodobacterales; family Paracoccaceae; genus Paracoccus; species Paracoccus everestensis. The sequence goes on from NZ_CP090836.1 coordinate 46,562, forward strand.
GTAGGCTCCATCACGATGGCGCCCGCAGCGCAGCCGGGGGTGATCGGCGGGACGATCAGGTTGACATGGCGCGCGACCGATCCGCGCGGCTCGCAGATCAGCAGGCGGCGGATGTGGTCGTGGTCACGCTCCATCGCAATCATGCGCTCCATCATGGTGGCGCCTGCAGGGGGCAGAACGCCGCCGATGATGACATCGCCGATCTCGCCCTCGGCATGGCAGCCGATCACGGAAATCGAAAAACGAGAGCGCATGGCTTATTCCTTTTGGTCGTTCGCCGGCGGTGCTGCATATGACCGGCCCGCATTGAACCAGTCCTGCGGCGGGGTTTCCTGGAAAATGACGGTAGTGGCCTCTGCCGGAATGCCAGCCATCTCGGTCAGCATCCGGGTGATGCCGGCGGCGATATCGGCTTTCATGTCCGGGGATCGGCCGGGGAACAGTTCGATGCGGACGATGGGCATGGACAGCCTTTCGGGGAAATGGACGGTCACTTGACGACAAAGCCGTGGGCAAAGGGATCGCGCTCGGCATCGATGAAGATGGTGTTCAGCCCGGTCTGGCGCGCCCAGCCGGCAATCGAGGGGATGATCGCGGCGCGTCCCGCCACGGTGGTCGCGGCCTCGACCCGGCCCTTGAAGATGCTGCCGATGATGGATTCGTGGTGGAATTCGTCGCCCACGGCCAGCTTGCCCCTGGCCGCCAATTGCGCCATCCGGGCCGAGGTGCCAGTGCCGCAAGGGCTGCGGTCGATGGCCTTGTCGCCATAAAAGACGGCGTTGCGCGCGTGTGCCCCGGGCTGGGTCGGTTGCCCGGTCCACAGGATGTGGGACAGCCCGTTGATCGCCGGATGTTCGGGATGGACGAAGTCGTATTTCGCGTTCAACGCCGTGCGCAGCTTTGGCGACCAGCCGATCAGTTCGCCCGCCCTATGGTCGGCCATGTCGCGAAAGTTCTTCTGCGGCTCGACGATGGCATAGAAATTGCCGCCATAGGCCACGTCCACGACGATTTCGCCCAGTCCCTCGACCTCGGCCGTCAGGCCCTCGGCGTGAAGAAAGCCGGGTACGTTGGTCAGGCGCACTTCTTCGACAAAGCGGCCTTCCTGGCAGTATTCGATATCGACCTTGCCGGCGGGGGTCTCGATCGCCAGGCGGCCCGGGGTGCGGGGGGTGATCAGCCCGTTTTCGATTCCCATGGTGATGGTGCCGATGGTGCCGTGGCCGCACATGGGCAGACAGCCCGAGGTTTCGATATACAGGACCGCAACATCGCAATCCGCCCGCGTCGGGGGATAGAGGATCGACCCCGACATCATGTCATGGCCGCGCGGCTCGAACATCAGGCCGGTGCGGATCCAGTCGAAGTCGCGCAGGAAATGGGCGCGCCTTTCCAGCATGGTCGCGCCCTCCAGCCGGGGGGCGCCGCCTGCGACCAGGCGGACCGGGTTGCCGCAGGTATGGCCGTCGATGCAGGGGAAGATGTATTGGGTCATGTCCGTTTTCCGAAACGCGCCGGGGAAAAGGGCGCAAGGTCGATGGGGGGCGTGGCCCCGGTCACAAGGTCAGCGACAATCCGCGCCGTGCCTGCCGATTGCGTCAGGCCCAGATGGCCATGGCCAAAGGCGCAGGTGACGTTCGGATTGCCGGGCAGCGGGCCGATGGCGGGAAGGCTGTCGGGCAGGGACGGACGGAAGCCCATCCATTGCGTGCCGCCGGTGGTGCGCAATCCCGGCAGGAAGGCTGCGGCCTTGTCCAGCATCGCCCGAGACCGCTTGAAGTTCGGGGGCAGGTCCAGCCCGCCCAGTTCGACCGCCCCGCCGACACGGATGCCCGAGGACAGCTTCGTGACGACAAATCCGTGCCCGCCGAAGGTGACCTGGGTGCGCAGGTCGAAGGCGTCCCCGGGCAGCGTGGTGTTATAGCCGCGTTCGGTTTCCAGCGGGATGCGCACGCCCCGGCTGCGTGCCAGCCTGTGCGAAAAGGCCCCCGCCGCCAGAACCACCCGGCCCCGCATCGTCCCGCTGGCGGTCATGACGCCGTCATCGGTCAGGGCAGTCGCCTCGGCAATGACGATCCGCCCGCCACCCGCGCGGAAACGGTCAGCCAAGGCGACGGTATAGTCGCGCGGGTCGGCGATGGAATACCAGCCAGGCGTGAATGTCCCATGGGTAAAGCGCAGTGCCAGGCCGGGCTGAACCTCGGCCATCTCCTCGGGTGTCATGTGCCGGAAGGCAATGCCGTGATCCGCGCGCGCCTGCCAGCCGGGCAAGGACGCGTCGAATTCCCGCTGGCCTTCATAAACCTGAAGATTGCCGTCCTTGCGCAACATCGCCTGGGTGCCGGTTGCCACCAGGAACGGTTCCAGTTCGGCCCTGGACAGATCCATCAGGGCCGTCTGGCCCTTGGTCGAGGCCGCGACGCGGGCGGGCGAACAGGCGCGCCAGAACCGCATCATCCAGGGCGCGATCCGCAACGCGTAGGCCGGCGGCACAGACAGCGGCCCCAGCGGATCCAGCAGCCAGCGGGGCGCCTTGCGCATGATCCCGGGCGAGGCCAAGGGCAGGATGTCGGTAAAGGCAAATGCCCCCGCATTCCCGGCGGACGCCCCGGCAGCCGGGCCTTCGCGGTCGATCACCGTGACCGGCACGCCGCGCGCCTGCAAGGCCAGGGCGGCGGACAGGCCGACAACGCCCGCCCCGACAACGATCACGTCCGACATCAATGCGTGGCCGACAGGAATTTCTGCAATTCGGGATCCTTGGGCGCATTGAACAACTGTTCGGGGGGCGCGATTTCCGCCATGACGCCCTTGTGGAAAAAGGCCACGCGGTCGGATACCTCGCGCGCGAATTTCATCTCGTGGGTGACGCAGATCATCGTCATCCCTTCGCGCGCCAGCATCCGCAAGGTGTCCAGAACCTCGCCCACCAACTGCGGGTCAAGGGCCGATGTCACCTCGTCGAACAGCATATAGTCGGGCGACATGGCAAGCGCCCGGGCAATCGCCATGCGCTGCTGCTGGCCGCCCGACAGGCGCGAGGGATAGACCTTCAGCTTGTCGCCCAGGCCCACGTGATCCAACTGCTTGACCGCCTCGGCCTCGGCTTCCGCCCTGGACCGTTTCAGCACCTTGACCTGGGCCAGCATGACGTTTTCCAGCACGGTCAGATGCGGAAAGGCGTTGAACTGCTGGAAGACGATGCCGATCTTGCGGCGCAGCTTGTTCAGGTCGGTGGACCTGGCGTGAACAACGGTCCCGTCCACGGCGATCTTGCCGGAATCGATGGGTTCCAGCCCGTTGATGCAGGTCAGCAACGTCGATTTGCCCGACCCCGATCCGCCGATGATCGTCACCACCTCGCCCTTTTGGACGGTCAGGTCGATGCCTTTGAGGACTTCCAGCGCGCCGAAGGACTTGCGGACGTTTTCGATCTCAATCATTGGACCACCGTTTTTCCAGATAGCCGCCGAACCGGGCCAGCGGGAACGAGATGACAAAATAGAAGGCCCCGCAGATCATCAGAAGCAGCAGCGGTTCTTGCAGGCGGGTGATCAGGATCTGGGTCGATTTCAGCAGTTCCGTCACCTGCACGATATAGACCAGCGCGGAATCCTTCATCACCCCAAGCGCCAGCCCGATCCAGGACGGCAAGGCCACGCGGGTTGCCAGCGGCAACACGATGTTGCGCATATCCTGGCCCCAAGTCATGCCCAGGGACCGCGCCGCACGCCGCGTCGTCACCGGCACCGCCTCGATCCCGCCGCGCACGATTTCCGAACAGAAGGCCGCCGTGTACAACGACAGGATGATGCAGGCGACCGTGAAGCCCGAGATGTTCAGCCGCAGGATCGTGCCCAAGAACGCATTGGCCAGAACAAGCTGGATCAACAGCGGGATCGACCGGAAGATGTCCAGCACAAAGGTCAGCGGCGCCGCCCAGATCGGGCCGACCTGATAGCGGAAGACGCCAAAGACGATGCCCAGAATGGTCCCCGCGATCACCGAGATCATCGTGACCACGATCGTGATGCCAGCGCCACGGGCCAGAAAGGCGAAATCGGCGGCGGTCAGTGCGGTATCGAACATGGCCAGACCCCTTCAATACCGGAACAGCCGGGCAGCGATCAGCCGCGCGCCAAGGGTGATGACCTTTGTGATCACGTAAAAGATCAAGGCGGCCAGGGCGAACAATTCGAAGGTGCGGAAGGTCAGCGCGTTCAGATCCTGCGTCACGCCATACAGGTCGCTGTTCATGCCGACCGTGACGCCCAGGGACGTCATCAGGATTGCCCAGACCATCTGGTTGGTCATCGGCAGAAAGGCAATGCGCAGCATCTGCGGCAACACGACATAGCGGAAGGCCCCGCCCTGGCCAAAGCCCAGAGACCGCGCGGCGCGGGCCTGGGTGTCGGGAATGGCCTTCAGCGCGCCGCGAAAATTCTCGGTCAGATAGCCTGCGTTGTTGAAGGTGATGCCCAGCAGGATCGAGGCAAAAGGCGAAAGGTGGATGCCGAAGCTGCCCAACCCGAAATGCGCCATGTAGATCTGGAACAGGGCGGGGGTGTTGCGCGCAACCTCGACCCAGGTCTTCGAGACAGCGGACAGAACCCGCACGCCCGACAGCCGGAACATGGTCAGCACGATCGCAAGCCCGATGCCGATCACCATCGACAGGATGGCGATCTGCATGGTCACAAGCGCGCCATCCAGCATCTGCGGAAGCCGGGCAAGCGCCTGTTTCCATTGGAAGGTATAGTTGAACATGGGCCGTCCCGCGGCTGCTGCAAGGTGTCAGGGCGGTGCGGCACCTGCGCCGCCCTGACGGGTTTTCAGCGATAGATGCCGGGAACGGTCAGATCGGCAGGCTCGCCCTCGCCCACCCATTTTGCATAAAGTTCGGCATAGCGTCCGGTGCGGACCTGCTGGTTCACGAACAGGTTCAGGTAATTGATAAGCCCGTATTCCTCGCGCATCGTGAACAGCGCCACATAGTCGGGGACCATCGGCGCCTTGTCGATGATCTTGATGCCGGGGAAATTGCCCGAAGCGACGTTGGCATTCGCGACCTCGACCGTGGAAACCGTCGCGTCAAGCTGCCCCTGGCTCAGCGCCAGGAAAACGTCGGCTTGCGTTTGATACGGACGGAAGGTGCCCTCGCCCCATTCGTTGATCTGCTTTTCCAGCCAGATCGCCTCATAGGTGCCGGCGGTGGCCCCGACGGTCTTGCCCTTCATGTCTTCCCAGGTCGACATCTCGACGCCCTCGTTCCCGACGACGGCGTTTTCAAAGGCATAGTAGGGAATCGACATGCCGACCGTCTTGGCCCGCTCCAGCGTGTCCGAGGTCGAGGCGACGCCCACGTCCACGCGGCCCGACATCAGCGCGGGGATCCGTTCGGGAAAGGGGGTTTCCACGATCTCGGCCGTGACGCCCAGGGCGGCGGCCAGGTCGTTGCAATAATCCACGTCGAAGCCGATGGGATTGTTGCTGTCGTCGCGCATCCCCATCGGCGGGAAATCCAGCACCACGGCGCAGCGCAGCGTGCCCGACGAGATGATGTCGTCCAGCTTGTCGGCATGGGCCGGCGCGGCCAGGGCGGCCGTTGTCGCCAGCAGGCCAAGGGCCCGTGTGGTCTTTGTCATGGTTTTCTCCTGTCGGTGATGGGCCGGCCTATGCTGGCCGATTCCTTGCTTGCCACTATTCATAGGATGGAAGGGCATGGCAAATTAAAAATACAAACAGTATACAAATATTGCGCAAGGACATCACGGTCTGGAGTCATGCAGGAGGATGAGATGGACGAAACAGTATCGGTCGAAACGCTGCGTCAAAGGATCGAACGGATCTTTCTGCGCGCGGGAATGCATGAGGGCCAGGCCGCGCCCTTGTCCCGTGTCATTGCGGCGGGCGAACGCGACGGCTGCAAGTCGCATGGCATCTACCGGATCGAAGGCATCTTGCGCACCTTGAAGGCGGGCAAGGTATCGGGTTCGGCGGAACCTGTGCTGCAGGCGGCGGCTGGCGATGCCATTGTCCGCGTGAATGCCGGGGGCGGGTTTTCGAACGCGGCTTTCGAACTGGGCCTGCCGGTCCTGGCGGATCGCGCGAAAGACCTGGGGCTTGCCGCCCTGGTGGTGAATGATTGCGTCCATTTCGCGGCCCTTTGGCCCGAGGTCGAAGCCGTGACCGCCCACAGGCTTGCGGTTCTTGTGATGTGCCCCAGCTATGCCAGCGTGGCGCCTGCCGGGGGCAACCAGCCGTTGCTGGGCACGAACCCGCTTGCCTTCGGCTGGCCCCGGACGGGCCGCCATCCCTATGTCTTTGACTTCGCCACCTCGGTTGCGGCACGCGGAGAGATCGAACTGCACCGCCGCGCCGGAAAGCCCCTGCCCGATGGCTGGGCCATCGACCTGCAGGGCCAGCCCACGACCGATCCCGATGCGGCCCTGGCGGGCGCGATGCTGCCTTTTGGCGGACACAAGGGGTCGGCCATCGGGACGATGATCGAATTGCTGGCAGGGATCATGATCGGCGACCTGACCAGCCCCGAGGTGCTGGATTTCCTGGGCACGACGGCGCTTGCGCCTTTTCATGGCGAACTGATCCTGGCGATGTGCCCTGACAAATTCGCCGCCGGCCGGACAGGCGACCCCTTTGCGCGGGCCGAAGTGCTGTTCGAGGCGATCCAGGGCCAGGGCGCCCGCCTGCCCTCGCAACGCCGTTTCGCGGCTCGTGCCAAGGCGGAAGCCCAGGGGATCGACCTGACCGGCGCAGAGGTTGCGCAAATGGACCGCTTTCTGGCGCTTGGACTGGACGCGGTCGCCTGACGAATAAGGCCCCCGGTTTCCGGGGGCCTTGAGCAGGTCAGGGCTTGCAGGCCTGGACCGCGCCGGGAAGCGCGCTCCATTCCCCGTACCAGACCTTGAACTGATGGAGCTGCCGTTCGGCCCAGCCCCGCTGGCTGGGGGTCAATTCATCCGTTTCGTTGAAGTGCAGCGCGTATTCGGCGTCGCCCTGCAGCACCATCATGTGCTTGTAATACAGGACCAGATCGGTCCCTTCGTCCCAGGACGACAGGACCTCCAGCGCCTCGCTCATTTCCTTGGCGCGGGCACGGGCGTCCAGATCGCCCCCGGCCGCCGCCTTGGAAAGCGCCACGAAATGCAGGATCTCGTGCGGGATGACGTTGCCGATGCCGGTGATCGTGCCGGTGGCGCCGCATTTGACATAGCCGTGGTAAACGCCGGTGTCGACCCCTGCCATCAGGATCACGCCGTCATCCGCACTGGTGATGTGTTCGGCTGCATAGGTCATGGCGCGGGCACCGCCGAATTCCTTGAAACCCACCAGGTTCGGATGATCGGCCCGCAGGGCAAAGAACAGGTCTGCCTTGGTTTCAAAGCCGTAGTAAGGGCTGTTATAGATGACGGCGGGAAGGTCGGGCGCAGCCGCCAGGATCGCCTTGAAATGATGGCGCTGCGCGGTGGCCGACAGGCCGCGCGACAGCACCCGCGGGATCACCATCAGCCCCGCCGCGCCGACTTTCTGTGCATGGGCCGCATGGGCCACTGCCAGGGCGGAATTGACCGCGCCCGTGCCCACGATCACCGGGATCCCCGCGCCGACCAGACGTTCCACCCCTTCCATCCGCTGCGCATCGGTCAGCAGCGGCCAGTCGCCCATGGACCCGCAGTAAACGACCGCCGACATTCCCGCCGCGATCAGTTCTTGGGCTTTGCGCACAAGCGCGTCGTAATCGGGGCTGCGATCGGGGGTGCAGGGCGTCATCAGCGCGGGAATGACGCCGGTGAAGATCTGGGTGTTCATGGGAAATCCTTTTCGACGGACAGGCAGACGGCATCGCGGCCGATTCTCTCAACGGCAATCTAGCATTTGCATTTTATTTGTCGACAAGAATCCGGCGAGCTACAGGCCGATGGTCTGCCGTTCATCCCGTGCCAGGAAATGCTGGATTTGCCGGATGATCTGGTCGGCATGGGTCTTGGCCAGCCGGTCGCACAGTTCGGTATCGCGGGCGGTGATGGCGTCGATGATGTCTTCGTGTTCCTGGACGATTTCGGGGGGCAGGCGATCGTTGAAGGACTGGTAATACAGCCGCAGCAGGCGCCGGCCTTCGTCCAGGATGCGCAAGAACAGGCTGGCATAATATGGATTGCGTCCAGCCTCGGCGATGGCCGCGTGGAAATCGCGGTTGGAGGCGATCATTCCCAGCGCGTCCTGGGCCGCCACGGCAGCGGCAAAGCGGGCCTGATGCGTGCGGATCGTCTTGAGATCGGCAGGGCGGTGATAGGTCGCGGCAAGTCGCGTGGTCACGCGGTACATCAACGTCATCGCATCGAAAAAGGTGTGCAGGTTCAGGAAGTCGATGTTGGCGACCATGGTCGAGCGGTTGGGAAGGGTTTCCACCAGCCCCTCGCCCGCCAACCGCACCAAGGCTTCCCGGATGGGGGTGCGCGACATCCCAAAGCGCTCGGCCAGCTGCACTTCGTCGATAGGACTGCCGGGCAGCAGCACCAGATCCAGGATCTCGTCGCGCAGCTGGTCATAGACCAGCTTGACGCCTGACCCACGCCTGCGTTCGGGAAAGCCGCCGGTTTCTGCCATCGATCCGTTCTCCGAAATGCGCCATCAGGATTGTCGACATCATAAATACACTTTGTGCTTTTGCAGATCAATCGGGATGGTCCGGTGGTCGGGACGATCCGGGCCGGGTCACCGTGCCGGCGACCCTTTTTGACAAGTTTCATGGGCCTTGGGTGCCACCGATGCATGGACCTCTGCGCCCAGCGGACTGGACATTGGTCCGATCCGCCAGAAGGCGATCCGTGGTTCAATTCAGGGATGTCTCCGGGCCTTTGGCCCATCATGAAAGGATATGTCCATGCGTATGCAACCATCTTTCCCGTCTCGTCCGGCTGGATCGCGGCTGATGCTGCTGTTTCTTGCCGGGACGGCAATAGCCATGCCGGTCGCCCCTGATTTCAACCATGGTGCCTTTCCGACGCTTTCCCCGGCTTTCGCCCATGCCCGTGGAGGGGATGACAGCGGGGGCGACAACGGCGGGCATGGCCGCGGGGGGGATGACAATGGGGGCGATGGTGGCGGACATGGCCGTGGCGGTGACGACAGCGGCGGACGCGGCAGAGGCGGCGATGATCGTGGCGGCGACGACAGCGGCGGGCGCGGCAGGGGCGGCGATGACAAGGGCAGCGATGACCGGGGCGGCGATCGGGGGCGCGGCCGGGGCAGTGACGATGCCAGAAACGACGATCATGGCCGGGGACGCGGGCGGGACGATGGGCGCAATCCCGGCACCGTCGGCGACCGCACGCCTGCGCGCGCCGAAAGCTCGTCGCGGGGAATCGAGGTGACCTATGCGGACGGCTGGAAGGAAGAAGTCGAAAACGGCCGGTACGAGTTGAAGGACGCCCGGAACCGCACGGTGGTCGAGCGTGCGGCGACCCGGCAGGACTATGACCGTCTGGGTGCCATCGCCCGCTGAACGTCCTGAAACATGACGCCAGGGGCGACGGTCAGCCGTCGCCCCATCGTTTTTGCGCCAGCAAGGCGGCTTCGGTCCGGTTGCGCAGATGCAGCTTTTGCAGGATCTGGGTCATGTGGTGCTTGACGGTCCGTTCCTGCACATCCAGCAGGCGGGCGACCTCCTTGTTGGCCAGGCCCGAGGATACGAGGCGCAGGATCTCCTCCTCGCGCGCGGTCAGCGAGGCCAAGGGATCGGGTTCGCCGGGTTGCGCCCTGCCCATCCGGGTCAGCAACCGCGCGGCCAAGGCCGGGGCGACATGGCTTTCCCCCGCCATCAGCCGTTCCAGGATCGTGACCAGTTCGGCGCCGCCGATGCCCTTCAGAAGATAACCCCGCGCGCCGCCTTCCAGGGCCGCGAATACGGCGTCGCTGTCCTCGGACACGGTCAGCATCACTGCCACCGGGGCCGGGTCCATCCGCATGATCCGCTCCAATGCCCATAATCCGCCCTGCGGCATCGACAGATCCAGCAGAACCATGTCCGGGGCCAGCCGCCTCGCCTGGTCAACCGCCTCGGCGCCCGAGGCTGCCGTGCCCGCCACCTGGAAATGGCCGCTTTCCCCCAAGGTCCGTGCGACCCCTTCGCGAAACAGCGGATGGTCGTCCGCCACCAGAACGCGGTGCATGGTCATGGCGTCACCTCCATCCACAATTCGGTATGCCCGTCCTTGCGGTCAAGTCCGAACCGCCCGCCCAAGGCCTCGACCCGGTCCCGCAGGCCGCCAAGGCCAAGGCCTGGCACGCTGCCCTCTGCCAGGCCCGGGCCGTCGTCGCGCACCGTCAGCCGCAAACCCGCCGAACAGATCAGAACGACCCATTGGTTCGACCCGGCGGCATGGCGACTGGCATTGTTAAGCCCTTCCTGGACAAAGCGGAACAGGCATATTCGCAGGGCGGGCGTCAACGGCATCGGGCAATCGTCGTCGATCTTTAAGGAAACCGGCTGGCCGGACCGGGCCTGATGGGACTGGGCTGCCAGGCGGATGATCTGCTGCGCGGGAAGATCGGCGACCTCGGGCAGAACCAGCCCGCGCGAGATTGCCCGGATTTCCGTCATGGCCTGGCCCAGGGCGTCGCACAGGCTGGTCAGTTCCTCGGGCGGATGATTCATCGCCTGCCCCAGAGCATCGACGCGCAGGCTGGCATAGGCCAGATACTGCGCCGGGCCGTCATGCAGATCCGCCCCGATGCGGCGCAGCGCGCCTTCGGCGGACATGGCGGCGCGGCCCGCTGCCTGCTGGACGCGCAGGCGCAGGGCCTGGTTGCGATCGGACAGATCGCGCAGTTCGGCCAGACGGCGGTCCAGGTCGCGACGCTGCGCCTCAATGGTGCGGCTGCCCCCATAGACGATGGCATAAAGCAGCGAACCAAGCGCCAGCCCGATGCCCCCCACCGCCCCAAGCGCCATGTTGCGCGAGGCTGTCAGGTCGGCCTTCAGCTTGGGATCGGCCACGTAGACCTCGGCCACGGCGATGATCTCTCCGGTCCAGTCGGCGCGGATGGGGCTGTAGATTTCCAGCAAGGGCACGCCCAGGGCGTGTTCGGCCCTGTCTTCTTCCTCGGCCTCGTCCTCGAAGGTGGCAGCGATGCGGCCCGCCCAGGCCTGCTGCAATTCGGCCGAGGGGGGAAAGGTCCGGCCGATCAGGTCAGGGTCCGAAGCCTCGATCACGATGCCGCCGGGGCGCCAGATCTTGTAGGACAGGATGCGGTCGCCCATCGGGGTCGCAGGCAGAACCTCCTCCAGGGCGCGACGCATCGCGGGCGAGGGGGTGTCATTGCCGACATAGCTTTCGACCAGGGGATGCAGAAAGCTGTCCATGTACAGCGCGGCGGCTGTGGCGGTGTTGCGGACCACGATCTGCTGGATCCGCTGCGCCACAAGACTGCCCACCAGAAGTGCGAAGACCAACAACACCAGCCCGCCCGCCAAGCCAAAGCGGGTGGCCAGCGACGCCCTGTTCCATGACCTGCAAAGCCGTTCCAACCGTAACATGACGCATGATCCCCCCAATGCCTTCGGGTTGATACTGGACTGAAGTCCGGCCCTCACAGGCCGGGATCACCACCGGCGTTGTCCTTGCCATCCGTTCTCAATCCGGCTCCTGCTGACCCAAGCGGGAAACCTTGTCGCCCTTGGCACTGGCAGGGGGGTCTGAACGAACCCCGGGCCAGCCGCGCTTGTCATATCTGGCGGGCCTGTCGCCTCATGCCGCCTTGGCCAGGATCGAGCCCAGCGCCTCGGTCAGCCGGTCCACCTGTTCCACCGTGTTGTAATGCACCATCGAGACGCGCAAAACGCCGCCTGCGTGATCCTGGCCCAGATGCTCGACCAGGCGGCGGGAATGGAAATCGCCAAAGCGCATGGCGATGCCGTGGCCGTCCATGGCGCGGACGAGGTTGCCGGAATCCACGGAGTCGAACTTGAACGCGATGGTGGGCACGCGGGTGCTGTCGCGGTTCGTTCCCTCACCAACGATGCGGCAATCGTTGCGGCCCCCCAGCCAGGACAGCAGCCGGTCGGTCAGCAGATCCTCGTGCGCGGTGATGCGGTCATAGGCGGCGGCAACCAAGGCGCGGCGGTCGCCGGTGGCGCCATGGTGGCGCGCAAGGCCGGTCAGGTAATCCACGATCCCGTCGGTGCTATAGGCGGATTCATAGCTGGGGTTGCCCGGTTCCAGCTTTCCGGGGACTTTGTCCTTGCCATAGAAATAATGGTAAAGCCCGTCCAGGTCGGCCAGCAGGTCGTATTTGCCGTACATCAGCGCGCCATGCGGGCCGTAGGCCTTGTAAAGGCTGAAGACATAGTAATCGACATCCCAAGCCCGCACGTCGATCAGCCGGTGGGGGGCGTATGCCACCGCATCCACGCAGATCAGCGCGCCATGGTCATGCACGAAACGGGCAAAATCCGCGACGGGATGCACCTTGCCCAGGATGTTGGACACATGGGTCACGCAAACCAGGCGCGTGCGGTCGGTCATCAGGGGGGCCAGATCCGACAGCTGCAAATCCTGTGTCTGCGGGTTCAGGGGCCAGACCTTCACCGTCACGCCGAAATCGGCCAGCCGCATCCAGGGACCGATATTGCTTTCATGATCGGCCATGGTCACGATCACCTCGTCGCCGGGGCGGAACTGGCTGCGCATCGCGGTTGCCAGGTTCTGCAACAGCACCGTGGTCGAGGGACCGAAGACGATCTCCTCGGGGCGGGCGGCGTTGACCAGCGTCTGGGCCGCCCTGCGGCCCAGCATCAGCGCCTCGGCCGCAGCTTGGGACACGGCATAGCTGCCGCCGATCTGGACGTTGCGATGTGTCAGGAATTCGACCACCCGGTCCAGCGCAGGCTGGCAGATCTGCGACCCGCCCGCATTGTCGAAGAACACCCAGTCGTTCGTCAGGCCGGGAAACCGGGACTGCACATGGGCCATGTCGAGAGCTGTCATTGTCATCTGCTTTCAGTGGTTCAGTACGGCGCCCAGGAAATTCCGGGTGCGCGGGTGGGCGGGATTAGCCAGCACCTGCGCGGGCGGGCCTTGTTCGACAATCTGGCCCGCGTCCATGAAGATCACGCGGTCGGCGACCTGGGACGCGAAGCCCATCTCGTGCGTGACGACGATCATGGTCACGCCCGTGCGCGCCAGGTCGCGCATCACGTCCAGAACCTCGCCCACCATCTCGGGGTCAAGGGCACTGGTCGGTTCGTCGAACAGCATCACCTGCGGGTCCATGGCAAGGGCGCGGGCAATCGCCACGCGCTGCTGCTGCCCGCCCGACAGGTGTTCGGGATACTTATCGGCCTGGTTGGCGATGCCCACGCGTGCCAGCAGCTCGTCGGCCCGTTGCGCGGCATCGGTGCGCGACGCCCCGCGCACCTTGCGGGGGGCCAGCATGACGTTTTCGCGCACCGTCAGGTGCGGGAACAGGTTGAAGGACTGGAACACCATGCCAACCTCGGCCCGGACACGCGCCAAGGCGCGGCCGGTGGCAACGGGGATTCCGTCCACACGGATCTCGCTTTCGGGCGAAAAGCTTTCCAGCCGGTTGATGCAGCGGATCAGGGTGGACTTGCCTGACCCCGATGGGCCGATGATGCAGACCACCTCTCCCTTGGCGACATCCAGGTCGATGCCCCGCAGCGCCTCGAAGCTGCCATAGGACTTGCGAAGGTTTCGGATGCTGACAAAGCCCGTCATCTCAGCGCCTCCTGGCTGCAAAGCGGCGTTCCATCCGCGACACGGCGGCGACCAGCGGCCACAGGAAAGCCACATAGATCACGGCCGCGACGATCAAGGGCGTGGGGTTGGCGGCCAGGGCCTGCGCCTGCGTCGCCTGCTTCAGCAGGTCGGGCATCGCCACAACGGAAGCCAGCGCCGTGTCCTTGACCACGTTGATCGAATTGTTGGTCAAGGGCGGGATGACGATCTTGACCGCCTGCGGCAGGATCACCTCTTTCATCGTCTGCGGCCCGCTGAGGCCCAAGGCGGCGGACGCCTCGAACTGGCCTTTTGGGATGGCCTCGATCCCCGCGCGAAAGATCTCGGCCGTGTAGGCGCCCGATACCAGGGTCAGAGCGGTCATTGCCGACACGAAGGGCGACAAGCGCAGGCCGACGAATGGCAGGGCGTAATACACGATGATCAGCAGCACCAGCAGGGGAATGGACCGGAACACGTCGATATAGACCCGCGTCAGCAGGCGCAGGGGCGCGGCCGCGTAAAGCCGTGTCATCGCAAGGGCCAGCCCCAGGGCCAATCCCGCGACGATGCTGGCCGCGCCCAGTTGGAGCGTGATCCACAGCCCCTGCATCAGCATGGGCAGGCTGCGCCGCATGATCTCGGCGTTCAGGAAGGTGTCGAATATATCCATGGCCGTCCTTTGCCGGTGGATCGCAGAACCGGACCAGGGGCGTCCCCGGCCCGGTCCCGATCAGTTCAGCCTGGGCATCGGCAGGACGGTCACGGTCGACGATCCGGCGTCAGGCGCCACGCCGAACCATTTTTCGTGCAACTGGGCCATCACCCCCTCGGTCTTGAGGTCGTCCAGCACCGCGTTCACCTGCGTTGCCAGCTCGGCATCCTTGGCGAACATCATCGAGTATTTCTCGCCGGTCTCGATCCGCGCCACGACCTTCAGTTCCGGCTTGTCCTTGACGTAATACAGCAACGCCGGAATGTCCGAGATATAGCCGTCGATGCGTCCTGCGTTCAGGTCCAGCATGGCGGGGGCAAGGCCTTCATAGCGGCGGATTTCGGCAAAGCCATAGGCGGCCTGCTGGTCGCTGGCCCACATATCGCCGGTCGATCCGGTATCGACGCCGACCACCTTGCCCTTCAATTCCTCAAGAGAGGCGGGACCGCCTTCGGCAACCGTCAGCGACTGGTCACTGTCATAATAAGGCTGGGCGAAGCTGACCGACTTCAGCCGCTCGTCCGTGATGGTGATGGACGAGGTGGCAATGTCGATCCGCCCCGATTGCACGGCGGAAAACAGGCCGTTGAAGGGGATGTTTACCGTCTCGACCTCGGCCCCCAGACGTTCGGCGACGGCAGCGACCAAATCGATCTCGAACCCCACGAACTGACCGGTTTCGTCCTGGAACTCCCATGGCACGTTGCCGATGTTTGCCCCGACCGTCAGCTTGTCCTGCGCGGCAGCGGACCATGCCGTCCCGGCCAGCACCGCCAAGGCCAAGCCAAGGCGTCGCATTCCACTTTTTCCCATGATACATCCCCGTTGTCTTGTTTTTGGTTTGACCGGCCAAACCGGTCTGACCAGTATTGAGGCATGGGAACCTGTTCTTTGCAACATCTATGTTTGCGGAAAGCAGAGGCGGTAGTCAGGGGGTGGCACGATGAGCAGGCTGATTTGGGACAAGGGGCCGGTCGCACAAACCATCGCGCGCCGTTTGCAGGACATGATCAGGTCGGGGGAATTGCGTCCGGGCCAGAAGCTGCCGTCGCAACGCATCCTGGCGGAACAGTTGAACGTGTCCCGACCGTCGCTGCGCGAGGCCCTGCTGACGCTGGAAACCCTGGGCTTGGTCCAGACCCTGCCCGCGCGGGGCAGCTTTGTGACCGATCCTGCCTCGCGCCCCGCATCGCTGCCCTGGCGGTACGACAATGCCCATGATTTGCGCGACGTGTTCCAGACGCGTGTCCTGATCGAGGCCGAACTGTGCCGCCTGGCAGCTACCGCCATGACGCCCCCCCTGCTGGAAGGCCTGAAGAACGCCGCCCAGGCCTTCGAGGATGCCTGGCAGTCCGGCGACCTGGTGGCCCATGTCGAGGCCGATCTGGCGCTTCACCTGGGCATCGCGATGGCTTGCCCCAACCGGATGCTGACCGACCTGTATCGCACGGTTCAGCAACTGCTGACGGAAACGCAGCGCCAGCCCATTCCGAACACCGACCCGGACCGAATGCGCCAATCGATTGCCGAGCATTGGCGGATCCTTGACGCCCTGGAACGGGGCAACGGCAAGGCGGCAGGAAAAAGAATGCGCCTCCATGTGCAGAACACTGCCGGATCCGCCGGGGTAAAGCTGTGATTTTGGCGGGCGATGGGTGCCGTGTCAGTTTACCGTCCGCCCGCATGATCGCGGCCGGGCGGCATGATGATCCCAGACATGACGGGAATCATGCCTCGTGCCGACAACAAGGCGGCGCGAGGCGAGGACAGCATGGTCAATGAAGCAATATCGTCAAAAGCCGGCAGGGTGCTTCACATGGAACCCGCTGCTTCTTAGGTCATCACTCGCGTCAACGCCGTGTCGATTGCATCGGTGATCCGGTCGATGTCGTCCTTTGTGGCGATCAGCGCGGGCGACAGGCACAGCGTGTTGTTCAGGCCCGGCAAGCTGCGGTTGGTCGCGCCGATGATCACGCCCTGGCTCAGGCAATCGGCCACCACGGCCTGAACGCGGCGTTCGTCCAGCGGCTCCTTTGTGGTGCGGTCGGCGACCAGTTCGGCCCCGCAGAACAGCCCCTTGCCGCGCACGTCGCCGATCACCGGATGACGCTCTTGCAGCGCCCGCAGGTTGGCCAGCACCCGCTCTCCCATCGCCACGGTGTTTTCCAGCAGTCCCTCGTCCTCGATGATGCGCATATTTTCCAGCGCGGCCACCGGACCCGCCGTGCAGCCGCCAAAGGTCGAGATGTCGCGGAAATGGCTCATCGTGTCCTCGGGGACGTCCTTGAACATCTCGAAGACGGCTTCCGTCGTCACTGTGCAACTGATCGCCGCATAGCCCGAGGCCACCCCCTTGGCCATGGTGACGAAGTCGGGCTGGATGCCGTAATGCTGGTATCCGAACCAGGTGCCGGTGCGGCCCAGGCCGCAGACCACCTCGTCGATGTGCAGAAGGATGTCGTACTTGCGGCAGATCTCCTGGACCCGCGGCCAGTATCCCTCGGGCGGCACGATCACCCCGCCGCCCGCGGTGATCGGCTCCAGCACGATGGCGCCCACGGTGTCGGGGCCTTCGCGCAGGATCGCTTCCTCGATGGCGTCCGCCGCGCGCTGCCCATAGTTTTCCACATCCCACTGGGCACGGTATTCCAGGCAATGCGGCACGCGGACGAAGCCGTCGGGATAGGGGCCGTATTGGGCGGCCCGCTGGTCCTGGCCGCTGGTCGCCAGCGTGCCGATGGTGGTGCCGTGATAATCGCGGTCACGATACAGGATTTTCCACTTTCTGCCGCCATGCTGCCTGTGGGCGATCTGGCGGACCATCTTGTAGACCTTCTCGTTGGCCTCGGACCCGGAGTTCGAATAATAGACCCGGCTCATCCCCGGCATCTTGGCGATCAGCCGTTCTGCAAACAGCGCCGCCGGGACGTTGCCCGCCGCCCCCGCATAATAGTTCAGCTTGACCAGTTGGTCGCGCACCGCATTGGCAATGCTTTCCCGACCATAGCCCACGTTGACCGTCCACACGCCGCCAGAAACCGCGTCCAGATACTCGCGCCCGTTGGTGTCCCAAAGCCGCATCCCCTTGCCTTCCACAAAGACACGCGGGTCGGTGGTTTCATAGGGTTTGTGCTGGGACAGGTGATGCCAGACATGGGCGCGGTCGGCAGACACCACATGGGACAGGTCGTTCTGGTTCAGATCAAGAGACATGGCATTCGTTCCCAAGAAGGTTGTGTCCGGCGGATTGGAAGGGCCGACACAGGCTGGACCCCACGAAACCAAATCCCCCGCAAAAGGCAAGAGAAAGCCGCAGCCGGGAACGGACCCCGAGGCTGTGGGTTGATCCTTGCACCCTTGGAAAGGAGCAGACCATGTCAGAGAAATTCGACCCCAAGGCCGAGAACGAGAAATACGCCACCAAGCAATCCGCCCAGCAGGCCAAGATGGATCATGCGGACCTGAACCCCAAGCAGATCCACCAGTCTCATGAACCGAATGCCGGCGGCCAGAACCGAGAGGCTGGCGACCGGTCGGCCAGGCAGAACGACCGCGCCACGAATGGCGGGGAATAGGATCAGAATACCAACTGATCTTGGCCGGTGCCGGATATCATCCGGCACCGGCCATGCTGGCCCGCGATCATGCGGACGGCCCCCCTCATTCCTCGGACTGATCGTCCTTGCGCGCCTCGCGCCGTTCTGACGCCTTCAGATCGGGGCGCGGATCGAAATCAGGATCGGCATTGGTCGTATCGACCTTCTTTTCGATGATCCGCTGTTGCTGGTCATGGGTTTTCTTTCCGACCATGGCTGCCTCCTATTTGTTGGTGCGGCCGCGCTGATCGGGATCGACGCCGCCTTGAGGGGTGGTGTCGTTCAGCACGTCGCCTTCAAAAGTATTGTCGCCGTCGATTTCGGGATCGTCGGGGCCAGCACCCTTGGATCCGCCGATACCGGGATCCTCGCGCAGATCCCTGTCGGTCGGATCATCGGACTTGGGATGCTTGCCCATGGCCTAATCCTGCCCATCGCCGGTGGCATCGGACTGGCGGTTCGCAACATGGTCTTGATGCTGCTCGGTCTGGACATGACGGGAATCCAGGCCCCGCTGGTCCGAATGCCGGGACTTGTCGCGATTGGACAGAACCTCGTTTTCCGGCAGCTCGTCCATCGTATCGGGTGACATCCCGCCGCTGCCGTCGCCCTTTCCCTGGTCCTGTTGACCGGCGCCGAACTTCTTGCTGCTTGCATTTGCCATTCTCGATCCTCCTGTCTGTCTCGGTGGTGGCATTGGAGAAACCGGCGCGCGGGGCGATTTGTTCCGTTCCCGCCCGGGAACCGCCCCTTGTTCCCGCCGTTACGAAGGCATGTCACACACAACTGATCCCCCGGACCATCCCGCCCCCCAAACCGAGGGGTTGGAGCGGATGGATGTCGAGGCAGCGGCATCGGCCGCCCGGCACCGCCATCATCCCGTGGTCCAGACCCTTGGCACGGCCAGCGAACTGGCCGACCAAATCCCGTTGGCCCTGGTCTGCGGCGCGGTCATCGCGGGCGGGCTGGTCAGCGGGCGGCCCCATGTCGCGCGCACGGGAATGCGGATGATGGCGGCCCATATCCTGGCCAATGTCGTCAAGCGCCGGATCAAGAACCGTCTGCGCCGCACCCGCCCCGAAGAAATCGTCAAGGACCGCGATTATGCTTTCGAGGTGGGGGAAAGCGAGGGTGGGCATGACACATCCTTCCCGTCGGGCCATACCGCCGGGGCGGTCGCGGTGGCGGCGGTGGTGGTGCGCGACGTGCCGCCCCTGGCCCTGCCCGCAAGCATTGCCGCAGCACTGGCATCCGGCGTGCAGATCCCGCGCGCCAGACACTACCCGGTCGACGTGGCCGCCGGTGCGGCGCTTGGCCTGACCGCCGCTCGCCTGGTCGATCTGCTGCTGCCGGGCGCCCCCAATCCCCGATCACAGGAGAAACATCATGTCGGATAATGCCACAACGACCATCTCGGCCGTCTTTCAGACCCGCGAAGCCGCCGATTACGCCATCGAACATCTGGTGCAGCAGCATGGCCTGAACCGCGCCGATATCTTTGCCGAGGCGCAGGGTGACGATAACACCTCCGGCACCCGCCCATCCGGCGGGGATGCGAACAAGGGTGACGCGCCATCCGAACCGGCGCTGCAGGGGGCGGTGAAGGTATCCGCCGATGCAAGCCGGGACACCGCGGATCTGGTCCGGGCCACGTTCCAGGAAATGGGCGGCCAGGACATCACCGCGCGTTGATCGCCCCAAACCGCCTGCCGGGAAAGCGACGGACGCATGGAACGTCCGGCCCGGCTGGTGGTTGAGGCCTGCCACCAGCCAGCCCAGATGCCAGCAACCGGGGGATTCATGCAGATCACACTTCACCTCAACGGCGCCGCCCATGCCCTGGACGTGGATCCGCGCACCACGCTTTTGGACGCATTGCGCCATCACCTGGGGCTGACCGGCACCAAGAAGGGCTGCGACCATGGGCAATGCGGCGCCTGCACGGTGCTGATGGACGGGCGCCGCGTCAATTCCTGCCTGACGCTGGCCTGCATGGCGGAAGACGCGCAGATCACCACCATCGAGGGTCTGGGCAGCCCGGATCGCCTGTCGCCCTTGCAGCAGCAGTTCCTGGACCATGACGGCTTCCAGTGCGGCTATTGCACGCCGGGGCAGATCTGTTCGGCCACGGCAATGCTGGAGGAGATCGCGGCAGGCTGGCCCAGCCACGCGTCGGAAACACTGGACGGACCCTTTGACCTGTCCCATGCCGAGATCGCCGAGCGGATGAGCGGCAACCTGTGCCGCTGCGCGGCCTATTCCAACATCGTCGCCGCCATCCGGCAGGCGGCGGGCACGACCGACCGGCGCGAGGACGCGGCATGAGGGAATTCACCTTTCACCGCGCGGCGTCGGTGGCGGATCTGCCCGCCGGTGCCACGATCATCGCGGGCGGCACCAACCTGCTGGACCTGATGAAGCTTGAAGTGATGGCGCCGAACGCCATCGTGGATATCACCCGGCTGGATCTGGATCGGGTGGAATCCGGTGGGCCAGGGCTGCGCATCGGCGCCCTTGTGAAAAACAGCGACCTGGCCGCGCATCCGGCGGTGCGGCGCGATTATCCGGTCCTGTCGCGCGCCCTGCTGGCAGGAGCCAGCGGGCAGTTGCGCAACATGGCGACCACCGGCGGCAACCTGATGCAGCGCACGCGCTGTCCGTATTTCTATGACCGCCGCATGGCCTGCAACAAGCGCGACCCCGGCGCGGGCTGTTCGGCCATTGGCGGGGTGACGCGCAACCATGCAATCCTGGGGGCGTCGGAACATTGCATCGCTACATATCCCGGCGACATGGCCGTAGCCCTGCGCGCGCTTGACGCCGTTGTGGACATTGACGGCCCCGCGCCGCGCCAGGTGCCGCTGGCCGATTTCCACCTGCTGCCGGGCGACACGCCGCATATCGAAACCGTGCTGCGCCCGGGCGAGATCATCACCGGCGTTACCCTGCCCGCCCCCGTGGGCGGTCAACAGCGCTACCGCAAGGTGCGGGACCGGGCATCCTATGCCTTTGCCCTGGTGTCGGTCGCGGCGGTGATTGTCATGGACGGAAACCGCATCGGCCATGCTGCCCTGGCCTTTGGCGGGGTCGCCGCAAAGCCTTGGCGCGACCCGGATGTCGAGGCGATGCTGGTGGGCCAGGAACCCTCGGACGCGCTGTTCGCGCAGGCGGCGGACATCCTGCTGCGTCCTGCGAAAGCCTGGGGCGAAAGCCAATTCAAGATACCCTTGCTACGCCGCACCCTGATCGCCACGCTGCGCGACGCCACCGGACTGGAGGCCACGGCATGACCGCCACACGTCACCTGCGGGTCGATGGCCCGAACCATGACAACCGCCTGGACCACATGGCCCAAGGCGTACTGGGCCAGCCCCTGAACCGGCTGGAGGGGCCGTTGAAGGTGACGGGCCGTGCCGCCTATGCCGCCGAGGCCCGTCCCGAAAACATGGCTTACGGCGTGCTGGTCGGGGCAGCCATCCCGGCAGGCAAGGTGCTGGACATCGGCGATGCCCCCGGTGTCCTTGCGGTGATCCAGGACAAGCGCATGGTCCGCTATGCCGCGCAGGGCATGGACGAAAAAGGTCCGACATCAGGGCCCGAACAGGTCGAATACATGGGCCAGGCCATTGCCCTGGTCGTGGCCGAAACGTTCGAGGCTGCACGCCACGCCGCCCAGAACATCGCCATCCGCTATGCCCCCGAGACCGTTCCGGTCATCCCGGAATCGGTCACGCCGGAACTGCCGCCGAAAAAGCAGTCTGCTGCGGGCAACGTGGACAAGGCCATGCGGGAAGCGGCCCATACCCTGGACCAGATCTGGCACACGCCCTCGCAGATGTCAGCCGCCATGGAGCCCCACGCCGCCATTGCCGAATGGGACGGGAAAAGCGTCACCATTCGGGCGGGCCTGCAAATGCTGTCGTCGAACCGCAAGCAGATGGCTGATGCCCTGGGAATCCGGGAAAGTCGCGTGCGGTTGCTGGCCCCCTATGTCGGCGGCGGCTTCGGATCCAAGCTGGGCATCAATGCCGAGGCCGTGGCAGCCGCGATCGCCGCCAAGCAACTGGGCCGGCCCGTGATGGTCGCAATGACCCGCCAGCAGGTCTTTGACCTGGCCCATCGCCGGTCCGAAACGCGCCAGCGGATTCGTCTGGCCTGCAATGCCGACGGCCATCTGACCGGCATCGGCCACGACGTCCTGGTATCGACCTTGCCCAGCAGCGAGTTTACCGAACCTGTCGCCCAGGCAACGCCCTTTACCTATGAGGCGGCGCATCGCCAGGTCGTTCATGCCGTGGCCCGCATCCATCGCGGATCCGCCGGATCAGTGCGCGCGCCGGGCGAGGCAGTGGGCGTCACCGTTTTCGAATGCGCCATGGACGAACTGGCCGAAACCGTTGGCATCGATCCGGTGGACCTGCGCCTGCGCAACATCCCCGATGTCGAACCCACCACGGATCGACCCTTTTCCAGCCATAAGCTGGCCGAAGCCCTGCGCGACGGCGCCCAGCGGTTTGGTTGGTCCGCCCGCAAGCCCATGGGGCAGCGGGTGGAAGGCGAATGGTGTATCGGCATGGGCATGGCTGCGGCGGTGCGGGTGAATATGCTGGTGGAATCCCGCGCACGCGTCACCCTGATGCAGGACGGCCATGCCATTGTCGAAACCGACATGACCGATATCGGAACCGGCACCTATACGATTCTGGGCCAGCTTGCCGCCGAGATGCTGGGCCTGCCCCCCGACCGGGTCGAGGTCCGGCTGGGCGATACGGATTTTCCGCCGGCCTCGGGGTCGGGCGGATCCTTTGGCGCGGCGTCCAGCGGAAATTCGGTGTATCTTGCCTGCGAGGAGATCCGCACGAAAATTGCCAAAGCGATGCGCTGCGACGAAGGTGATCTGACCCTGCACAATGGCATGGCCCGGGCAGGGAACGTATCAAAGCCCCTATCCGACCTGATCAAGGGCCAGATCGTCGCCGAGGGTCACCTGCAGCCCGGCAAGACCGAAAAGTCCCATCGTCAGGCCACCTGGGGCAGCCACTGGGCCGAGGTCGCCGTGAACCGCTGGACCGGAGAGGTGCGGGTCCGCCGCATGATGGGCGTCTTTGCCTGCGGGCGGGTGCTGAACGAAAAGACCGCCCGGTCGCAATGCCTGGGCGGCATGACCTTCGGCATCGGCATCGCCCTGACCGAGGCCCTTGAACACGACCCCCGCGACGGCCATGCCGTAAGCCGCGACCTGGCGGAATACCACATCCCCACCCATGCGGACGTCCCTGCGCTGGAGGTGCATTTCCTGCCGGAACGCGATGCCTATGTCGGGCCGCTGCAGGCCAAGGGCTTGGGGGAACTGGGCATCTGCGGGGCGGGTGCTGCGGTGCTGAACGCCATCCGCAATGCTTGTGGCGTCCGGGTGCGCCAGCTTCCGGCAACACCGGACAAGATCATCGCGGGGCTGGAGGGATGATGCAGACCGCAGCCCTTCCGGCGGCAGATGATGCGGTCGGCGATCCGCTGGCCGCAGCACTGGGTTGCGACCATCCGGTTCTGGCGATCATCACCGCAATCACCGGACCCTCCTATCGCCCGCTGGGCGAGATAATGGCCTTTTGCGGCGACCTGCATATCGGATCGCTAAGTTCCGGCTGTATCGAGACGGACGTGGCCCGCCATGCCCGCGCGGCGCTGCGTGACGGCCCCACCCGTCTGCATTATGGCGAGGGTTCCCCCTGGTTCGACCTGCGCCTGCCCTGCGGCGGCGGGCTGGAGGTCACCTTGATCCCCCATCCCAGCCCTGCCCTGCTTGCCGATGTTGCCGCAGCGCGTGCGGCCCGGCGACATATCGCACTATGCATTACCCCGGATCTGCACCTGCAACGCTGCGACCCAGGACCGACAGGTCCGATGCCGGACGGTTTCCGCATCGCCCTGACGCCCCCGCCGCGCTTCCTGATCTTCGGCCAAGGCCCCGAGGCGTCGATCTTTGCCAATCTGGTCCGGGCGGCAGGCTATCCTCATCTGGTCCTGGCCCCTGACCGCCAAACCCTGTCGCAGGCCGAGGCTCGGGGTTCCCCCACCCGCCTGCTGCATTGGCCTGCCCTGCCCGCGGACCTGGACATCGACGACCGCAGCGCCGTCGTGCTGTTCTTCCACGATCACGACTGGGAACCACCCATCCTGGCCCGCGCGCTGAATTCCCCTGCCTTTTACATCGGCGCCCAAGGGTCGCGGCGCGCCCGCGAAACCCGCATGGACCGCTTGCGTCAGCTTGGCGTCACAAACGGCTTGGATCGCCTGCATGGTCCGATCGGCTTGATCGGCTCAGCCCGCGATCCCCGCGTGCTGGCGGTGTCTGTCTTGGCCGAGGTTCTGGGACAGGCGTCTTGACCACGGTCGTGCTGCTGGCCGCAGGGGCATCGCGCCGGTTCGGCACCGCTTGCAAATTGCAGTACCTGTACCGCGGAAAGCCTTTGGTTCGTCATGCAGCGGAAGCGATCCTTGCAACCAGTTTTCCAGCCCTGGCTGTAACCGCAGATCCGGCAGTCGAGGCTTTGTTACCGGAATTTCGGATTATCCGCAGTATCGGCCTCCAATCACACTCTTTGCAAGCAGGCTTGGCCGAGGTAAGGGATGATTGCGCCTTGGTGGTCCTGGGCGATATGCCCCATATCGATGCCGCTCTGTTGCGCTGCATTGCCGCATCGCCGGCGCCTGCTGCGGCAAGCGATGATGACCGCATTACACCGCCAGCCAGCATCCCGCGAACCTTGTTTGCCGATATCGCACGTTTGTCAGGCGACCAAGGTGCCGCATCGGTCCTACGGACCCGAAACGACCTTTGTCGCATCCCTGTCCCCACGGGAACCTTGGCGGATATAGATACCCAAGAAGATATCTTTTTATTTCAATAGTTTGCCTTGATCCTATCGACCCAGAAGCTGGCAAAGCCGGTCAAGTTCCTCAAGGTCTCGATACCCGATCGTGACGGTTCCGCCCCCATTGGATCCGTGGTCGATGGTCACGGACATTTTCAACTGGGCAGACAGATCCGCTTCCAAGGCCCGAGTATCGGCATCCTTATTGGCTTTCCTGCTCGCTTTAGCATTGGGGCTATCCGTAGTGGCCTTGCCTTGCTTTCGCACAAGATCTTCGGTTTCACGCACAGACAATGTGTTGTCGATCACCCGCCGAGCCAAGGCCAAGGGGTTATCCGCTGTAATCAAGGCGCGGGCATGACCAGCCGTTAGCTTGCCATCCTTGACGTAGTCCTGGATCTGATCAGGCAGGCTCAGCAGCCGCAGCAAATTGGCGATATGGCTGCGGCTTTTGTTCAAGGCCTCGGCCAGTTTCTCCTGCGTATGGCCGAACCGGTCCATCAACTGGCGAAAGGAGGCGGCTTCCTCGATGGCGTTCAGATCCGCACGCTGAATGTTTTCGATAATGGCGACTTCCAGAACCTCGGTGTCCGACAACTCTCGGATGATGACCGGCAGTTCGTGCAATTGCGCCATCTGCGCCGCACGCCAGCGGCGTTCACCGGCGACGATCTGAAAAAGACTGTCATCCTGGGGGTGCTTGCGCACGATCAACGGCTGCAAGACTCCTCGCTGACGCAATGAGTCCGCCAGTTCCAGCAATGCCCCATTGTCGAAGTGTCGCCGAGGCTGGTCAGGGTTCGCAGTGATCTGCTCGATAGGAACCATCGTGCGGTCCTTGACCGGCTTCGCCTCGGCCGGTCCATCCAAGTCCAGATCGGCCATCAGGGCCGACAAACCGCGGCCCAAACCACGCTTGGCAAGTTTGCTGTCGGACATCAGGCTTCCTCCTTGGCCAGTTTCAGGCGCACTGCGAATTCAGCCGCGAACTGACGATAGGCGGCGCTTCCCTTGGATGAGGGATCATACAACAACACCGGCTGCGCGAAGGAAGGCGCCTCGGACACACGCACGTTGCGCGGAATAACCGTGGTAAAAACCAGATCACCCAAGGTGGCGCGAGCATCAGCCTCGACTTGTTGCGACAGGTTGTTGCGGTAATCAGACATGGTCAACAGGACGCCATTCACGCGGAGGTTTGGATTGCCGCCTTGCCGGACGTGCTTGACCGTGGACAGCAGCTGGGAAAGACCTTCAAGAGCATAGAATTCCGCCTGCAACGGCACCAGCACGGCATCGGCGGCAACCATGGCATTGACGGTCAACAAACCCAAAGCCGGCGGGCAGTCGATCAGAACAATGCTGTCACTTGCTGCCTGATCCAACTTGCGCTTCAAAAGACGCGTACGATCCTTGACCTGCGACAAGTCCACATCGGCCGAGGACAGATCCGAGGTGGCAGGCACTATGGACAGGTTCGGGATGTCGGTGTCAATACTGCAGTCAGTCACCGAATCCGTGCCAGCCAGCAGATCATACACCGTCTTGTGTCGTTGTTCGACATTGATCCCCAAGCCAGTCGAGGCATTGCCTTGCGGATCCAAGTCGATCAGGATGGTCCGATGCCCATCCATGGCCAAGGCCGCGCCCAAATTGATGGCTGTTGTGGTCTTCCCCACCCCACCTTTCTGGTTTGCAATGGCAACGACGCTATGCGCCATGTGTGACCCCGCTTATTTCCAGTATCGCCGCACCATCCTGCGTTTGGCTCGGGTGGGCGGTATAGTCGAAGGACCAAGCCTTCATGGCTTCTTCCACCTCGGTCCGCCAATGACGGCCTTTCATTAAAAAAGCCGCTCCAGAGGGTGCAAGGTGAAGATCAAGATATGCCATAAGCTCACCAAGAGGAGCAAGAGCGCGCGCACTGACATATTCAGCATTCAGCGGAGGCACCGCGTCGATTCTTTGAGACAGTACGGTTACCTTGGTCAATTCGGTTTCACGAACAACGGCACGCAAAAACGCAGCCTTTCGTTGATCACTCTCAACCAGAATAAATTTGGTCGCTCTGTCTGCGAAGGCAATTGCTATGATCAACCCGGGCAGGCCCCCACCACTTCCCAAGTCGGCCCAAACGCCTCCTTCAGGATTTGCGAGATGTGTCAGTTGCAATGAGTCTTTGATGTGTCGAGCTTCAAGATCATTTAGAGTTGAAGGGGCTACCAAATTGATGCGAGGATTCCACCGCTGCAGCATGGATTTGTAAACTTCCAAGCGCCCGGTTGTTTCACGTGAAACAGTCATGCCTGCTTTCTGGCCGATATGCGAGTAGCTGTAAGCAGCAGGGTCAAGGCGGCGGGTGTCATGCCTTCAATTTTTGCAGCAGCAGCCAGGGTCGCAGGTCGGATTGCCATCAGCTTAGCGGTAAGTTCACCCGACAATCCAGATAATATAGAGTAATCAAAGTCGTACGGAAGGTGAACTCCTTCGTCGTTGCGGAGCAAATCCGCATCCCTCGCCTGCCTGTCTGTGTATCTATGATACAAGGCATCGTTTCTGATTTGCTGCAGGGTCTCCGGTTGAATCCGGGACAATGGCGGGAAAACCGCCATTAACTTTTCCAAAGAAATGTCAGTCTGACCCAAAAGACTGAAAACAGACCGCTGTTGTCCATCCTGGCTGACCGTGATGCCAGCTTTCGTCAATGTAGTCGGGGCAAAGGTTGCTGCCTCCATTTCTGATCTTGCTGTGTCATAGCGAGTTTGGCGCTCTTCAAAGGCAACGCGCCTTTCCTCCCCCACGCACCCCAGTTTCAGGCCCTGTCCCGTCAGCCTCTGATCAGCATTGTCTGCACGCAGCGTTAGCCTGAATTCTGCACGTGATGTAAACATCCGGTACGGCTCGGTCACGCCCTTTGATGTCAGGTCATCAATCATGACTCCAATATAGCTTTTGGTGCGGCTAAAAACTGCAAGCTCCCGGTCTTGCGCCGCATATGCAGCATTTAGCCCCGCCACCAGCCCCTGCGCAGCGGCTTCTTCATATCCGGTGGTGCCATTGATCTGCCCTGCAAGATAAAGACCAGTGACACTCTTTATGCTTAGAGTCGCCGTTAAGGCCCGTGGATCAACATAATCATATTCGACTGCGTAGCCTGGTTGCAGGATATCTGCACGTTCCAAGCCTCTTATGGAACGTACAAAATCCAATTGCACATCCGCAGGAAGCGAAGTGGAAACCCCGTTTGGATACACCGTGTCGTCATTTAGGCCTTCCGGCTCAAGGAAAATCTGATGTGAATCCTTGTCTGCGAAACGAATCACCTTGTCTTCTATTGAAGGACAGTAACGAGGGCCCGTGCCAGAGATGTGTCCACCGTACATTGCGGAACGAGACAAGTTTTTGGTAATGATGTCGTGGGTGCGCTGATTGGTATGCGTAATTCCGCAAGCAATTTGGGGCGTTGCAAGAGTCCGGCTTAGATAAGAAAAAAGTAAAGGGTCACTGTCTCCCCATTGTTTTTCAAGACTATTCCAGTCAATTGTCCGACCAGCTAAGCGTGGGGGTGTGCCAGTCTTGAGGCGGCCAAGAGGCAGGTCAAAGCGCATCAAGGATTGTGCCAGGCTGTTTGACGCCTGATCACCCCAACGTCCTGCCGGTCGGCTGACATCTCCAATGTGGATTGTTCCATTCAAGAAGGTACCCGTTGTAAGGACCACCGAATGTGCAAAGAGAACAGTGCCGTCTGCCAGTTTAATACCAGTAATTTTGTCGTCTGTCCCGACAAGCGACGCAACCTCCGAAAAAACCAATTTAAGATTTGGCTGGCGCGAGATAGTCGCAAAGGCAGCTCTACGATATAGATGACGATCCATCTGCGCACGCGGGCCCTGCACCGCGGGTCCTTTTTTTCGATTAAGAAGTCTAAACTGAATTCCCGCTTGGTCAGCCAGCCGCCCCATCAGACCGTCCAAGGCATCGACCTCCCTGACCAAATGACCCTTACCCAGGCCACCAATGGCCGGGTTGCAGGATAAAGTGCCGATGTCTTCACGGCGCATCGTAACGAGAACTGTGCTTGCGCCGACTCGTGCCGAGGCGGCCGCTGCTTCCAAGCCAGCGTGCCCTGCGCCAATAACTATCACGTCATATTGTTTCACGTGAAACACCTATTTCCCAATGCAGAAGGACGTAAAGATAACATCCAAGTAATCCTCAGCACCGATTCTGCCAAGTAAACGATCCAGTGAAACGGCAGACTGCCGGATGTTTTCCGCCAAAAGCTCGGGTGGAAGGTCATCAACGCCTGTCATTGCTGTGACTGCCTCTATCAAGGCGGTGACCTGTCGTTGATGACTAACCAGACCAGCGTTAGAAGTGCGGTCCGAAAGCGTTTCAAAGATTTTGTCAAGCAACAAGTCAAGCCCCTGACCTGTCAGAGCAGATACAGACAAACCCTTCCTAATTGAATTGAAATCAGACTTGCTGGCAACTGCCAGGTCGCCGTCTTGCCACAATATCGTATCAATTTCCCCATTGGGAGAAAGATGCACCCGCAGATCCGCCGCACTCGCTCTTTCGCGTGCGCGGACAATTCCGAGGCTTTCGACGTGATCCTGAACATCTCGAAGCCCCGCCGTATCCAACAAGGTCACTGCCAGCCCGCGCAGATCAATCCGCAGTTCAATGATATCTCGGGTCGTCCCGGCCACATCCGATACCAAAGCTACCTCTCGCCGAGCAATTCGATTGATCAGGCTGGATTTTCCGGCGTTGGGCGGACCAATGATCGCCACCTCGAAGCCATTGCGGATACGTTCTGCAGCGGAATAGCCTTGGATCTGCTCCTCCAGTTCCCGCCGAAAGGTGGCAAGCAGATCGAACACCTCGACTGGGACGTCTTCAGGAACGTCTTCATCGGCAAAATCAACGCTGCTTTCGACCAAGGCACCAGCCCGGATCAGCAAGGAACGCCATCCATCCGCCTTACGGGCCAGCTCGCCTTGGCTCATCCGAAGTGCCAGACGACGCTGCGATTCAGTTTCGGCGGCAAGAAGATCGCCCAAACCCTCGACTTCGGACAGATCCATCTTGCCATTCAGGAAGGCTCGGCGTGTGAATTCTCCGGCTTCTGCCAAGCGTAATCCCTGACTTGCAAGGACGTGACCTAAGCGTCTGACAATGACCGGTGCACCGTGCAAATGAATCTCGGCCACTTCTTCGCCGGTATAACTATGTCCCGCTTCGAACCACATCACCAGGGCGCGATCCAGAATCTCGCCCTCCTCGCAGATGTTACGCAGGTAAGAATAACGCGAGCAAGGCAAGGGTCCTGCCAGGCGTTCGGCCGCAAACTTCGCGCCATCCCCGCTGATCCGAATAATGGAAACGCCACCCCGCCCAGGCGGAGTGGCTTCGGCAAAGATCAAGTCCATGGCTGCCTCGTCAGGCGTTCATTGAATCGAAGAATTCCGCGTTGGATTTCGTCTGCTTCAGTTTCGAGATCAGGAATTCGATGGCGTCCGTCGTGCCCATCGGGTTCAGGATCCGCCTCAGCAGATAGGTTTTCTGCAAATCCTTCGAATCGACCAGCAATTCTTCCTTGCGGGTGCCAGACTTGAGGATATCCATCGCCGGGAAGACGCGCTTGTCGGCCACCTTGCGGTCAAGGACGATCTCGCTGTTACCGGTGCCCTTGAATTCCTCGAAGATCACCTCGTCCATGCGTGATCCAGTATCGATCAGCGCCGTCGCGATGATGGTCAGCGATCCGCCTTCCTCGATATTCCGCGCCGCGCCAAAGAACCGCTTGGGCCGCTGCAAGGCGTTCGCATCGACGCCCCCTGTCAGAACCTTGCCCGAACTTGGGACAACGGTATTGAACGCCCTACCAAGTCTTGTGATAGAATCAAGCAAGATAACAACATCTCGTTTATGCTCGACAAGGCGCTTGGCTTTTTCGATGACCATTTCCGATACCGCGACGTGGCGGCTGGCCGGTTCGTCAAAGGTCGAGGACACGACCTCACCCTTGACCGACCGCTGCATGTCGGTCACCTCTTCGGGACGCTCGTCGATCAGTAGCACGATCAGATAGCATTCCGGATGGTTGCGCGCGATGGAATGGGCGATGTTCTGCAACAGCACCGTCTTGCCGGTACGAGGAGGGGCCACGATCAGCGACCGCTGCCCCTTGCCGATAGGCGACACCAGGTCGATGATCCGGGCCGAGCGGTCCTTGGTCGTCGGATCCTCGATTTCCATCTTCAACCGCTCGTCGGGGTAAAGCGGCGTCAGGTTGTCGAAGGCGACCTTGTGGCGGGCCTTTTCGGGATCTTCGAAATTGATCCGCTCGACCTTGGTCAGCGCGAAATAGCGTTCGTTTTCGCCAGGCGCACGGATCACCCCCTCGACCGTGTCGCCGGTGCGCAGGGCGTGCTGGCGGATCATGTCGGGGCTGACATAGATGTCATCGGGACCGGGCAGATAGTTGGCGGCGGTGGACCGCAGGAAGCCAAAACCGTCCTGCACGACCTCCAGCACGCCGTCGCCGCCGATGTCGAACCCTTCCTCGGCGTGCTCCTTGAGGATCGAGAACATCATCTCGCCCTTGCGCATGGTCGAGGCGTTCTCGATCTCCCATTCCTCGGCCAGGGACAGGAGTTCGGCCGGGCTTTTGGCCTTGAGTTCGGACAGGTTCAGGCGTTCTTCGGACATGATGGCACCGCAATCCCGCGCAGCATGGCCACACGGCTGGTCAGATGGGAATCGGGAAACCCCGTGCCGGACGGCCGGGCTTGTGCGTCACATAGACAGGCCCGCCGCCTGAGTCAATCTTTGCAGGTCAGAACTTGACGATCACAGACAGCACGATCACTGCCATCAGCAGCGTCGGCACTTCGTTCATCATGCGATAGCGCCGTCCCGGGTGCCCCCTGCCCGCCACCAGGGCACGCCGCTGACCCGCGCACCACATATGAAACCAGGTCATGCCCAGGACACCGGCGGCCTTGGTCCAGGGCCAGACCATCGACCAGTCGACGATGCCGGGTGTCAGGACCAGTGTCAGTCCGCTGAGCCAGGTGGCGATCATCGCCGGGTTCATGATCAGGCGCAGCAGCTTGTCTTCCATGATGGTGAAGCTGCCTGCGGGTTCGGGCGTCCCGCCCCGTTCCGCGTGATAGACGAACAACCGTGGCAGATAGAACAACCCTGCCATCCAGGAAATCACCGCCATGACGTGAAACGCCTTGGCATAGGGATAGATCACCAAAAGCCAATCCAGCATCGCTGTTCTTCTTCTTAAATAGAAAGAAAGATAAAGGATGATGTTGATGTAGGGCCTGTGGACAGTGGGATAAAGCAGAAATTCCAAGATTCTCCCCCGGATCTGCTGGATGTGGATAATTCCGGGACGAAGGTGTCAAAAAAAGAAATAGTCATTATTTGTCAGCGTTATAAGATGTGGATAAATCTGTGGAGACGGTTGTCGTGGCGTGTTTTTCCACAGATCCGCCGGCGCAGATCCGGCAGTTATGCACCTGGGTGCGTATCGCGGCTGTTCGACGGATGTTCCGGTCCGATTGTAGCCACTTGCCCCTGCACTGGATCCTGCCCCCATGATTCGACCCGATTCCCCCCGGCTGTTATCCACAGCCCTGCTGGCGCACTGGCCATCCTGTTGCAAAAGGGCGCTTTTTTTCATGGCCGCCAGGATTTAGGGTAAAGCGAGCCAAGGGATGCCCGCCATGACCGACGATCAGCCAAGCCACCCTGCCCATGTTCCACTTGCCGGGGTGATCGGAATGCCGATTGCCCATTCCCGGTCGCCCCGCCTGCACGGCCACTGGCTGCGCCGCTATGGCATTGCCGGTCACTACATCCCCATGCCCGTCATGCCCGAACACCTGGCCGAGGTTCTGCGCGCCTTGCCCCGGCTGGGCTTCGTGGGGATCAACGTCACCATTCCCCATAAGCAGGCCGTGCTGACCCTGGCCGATGCCGTGACTGATCGTGCGGCGCTGATCGGGGCGGCCAATACGCTGATCTTCCGACCGGACGGCAAGATCCATGCGGACAATACGGACGGCTATGGCTTCGTGGCCAACCTGCGCCAGAACGCGCACGGCTGGCAGGCCGATGCCGGACCCGCCGCCGTGATCGGCGCGGGGGGCGCCGCACGGGCAGTTGTGGCCTCGCTTCTGGACAGCGGCGTCAAGGAACTGCGGATCACCAACCGGACCCGCATCCGGTCGGAACAGATCAAGGCCGAGTTCGGTGCCCGCCTGATTGTCTATGACTGGGCACAGGCGGGCAATATGCTGCAAGGCGCCGCCACTGTCGTGAACGCCACATCCCTGGGGATGGAGGGAAAGCAGCCCCTGTGCGTGCCGCTGGACGCCTTGTCGCCGGACGCCTTGGTCACGGATCTGGTCTATACGCCGTTGATGACGCCCTTTCTGCTGGAAGCGCAGGCGCGGGGATGCCGGGTGGTCGATGGGTTGGGAATGCTGCTGCATCAGGCAGCCCCCGGGTTCGAACGCTGGTTCGGCCGCCGGCCCGAGGTTGACGACGAAACCCGCCGGGTCGTTCTGGAATGACCTTTCGCCTGGGCCTGACCGGCAGCATCGGCATGGGCAAATCCACGACCGCGCAAATCTTTCGCGACCTGGGACATCCGGTCTGGGACGCCGATGCGGCGGTCCATCGCCTTTATGCGCCGGGCGGCGCGGCGGTCGGCCCGGTGGCCGTGGCCTTTCCGGCGGCCCTGCGGGACGGCGGCATCGACCGTGCCACGCTGAAATCCGCGATTGCTGACGACCCGGCGGCACTGGACCACCTGTCGGCCATCGTTCATCCCCTTGTCGCGGCGGACCGCGAGGCCCATGTCGCCCGCCATGCCGACGCGCCCTTGGTCGTTCTGGATATTCCGCTGCTGTTCGAAAACGGGTATCAGGCACAGATGGACGGCGTGGCGGTGGTGTCCACGGATGCGCAAACCCAGCGGCGGCGGGTAATGGCCCGACCGGGGATGACGGAAGATATGCTGGCCTTGGTCCTGTCGCGGCAGATGCCCGATGCGGAAAAACGGGCACGGGCCGACTGGATCATTCCAACCGACAGCCCAGAAGGCGCCCGCCAGGCCGTCGAGGACATTGTGAAGGAGATCGCCGCCCGTGCGTGAGATCGTGATGGATACCGAAACCACGGGTTTCGACGCGGACAAGGACGACCGCATCGTCGAAATCGGCGGGATCGAGCTGGTGAACCACTTGCCCACCGGGCGGGTTTTCCATGTCTATATCAACCCCGAACGCCCCATGCCCAAGGACGCATTCGAAGTGCATGGCCTGGGCGACGACTTCCTGCGCGACAAGCCGAAATTCGCCGATATCGTCCAGGGCTTTGTGGATTTCATCGGCGACGACGCGCGCCTGGTGATCCACAATGCCAGCTTCGACATGAAATTTCTGAATGCCGAATTCCGCCGCCTGGGCCGCCCTGCCCTGCCCTGGTCGCGTGCCTTGGACACCCTGGCCCTGGCGCGGGAAAAATTTCCCGGCTCGCCCGCGTCGCTGGACGCGCTGTGCCGCCGCTTTGGCGTGGACAACTCCAACCGGCAGCGGCACGGGGCGCTGCTGGACAGCGAATTGCTGGCCGAGGTTTATCTGGAACTGATCGGCGGCAGGCAGCCCGACCTGGTGCTGGACCAGCCCCGCGACAGCGTTGCCAGCGCCGGGCCGCAAGGCGGCACCGGCACCCGCGCCGCGCGCCGCGCGCCATTGCCCCCGCGCCTGACCCCGGCCGAGGCCGAGGCCCATGCCGAATTTGTCGCAGGGCTGGGCGAAAGCGCGATCTGGGCACGCTATACAGGTTGACAGATCCGCTTGCCGGTGACGCCATGGTGCTGGGCCGATCACAAGGGCGAAGGTGCCGATGCTGACCATGCTGCGCGAGATCTGGGCCTTTGTGGCGGCGGTTCTGGAACGCATGGACAAGATCCACATGGGCCTGATCGCCGCAGGCGTGGCTTTCTACGCCATGTTCGCGGTCTTTCCGGGCCTCGCCGCCATTATCGCCCTGTGGAGCCTTTGGTTCGATCCGAACGTGATCACGGCCTATCTGGATGTGGCGCATGAATTCCTGCCCGACGGCGCCGCGGACCTGATCGACGCGCAGATTATGTCGCTGACCTCGGCGGGCAGCACCTCGGTCGGGTGGGCATCTTTCGTGTCCTTCATGGTGGCCACCATTGCCGCCCGTGCCGGGGTCGAGGCGGTGGTGGGCGGCCTCAATGCGGCCTATGGGGTGCGGTCCCATTCGACGGTCTTCGGCTTTGTGCTGGCCTATGGGCTGACGCTGGCCATCGTGGGCATATCGCTGGCGGGACTGGCGACCATCGTCCTTGTGCCGATCCTGCTGAATTTCCAGGTCTTCGAACAGGTGCGCGGCTGGCTGGTGGCGGGCCTGCCCTGGGGCGCGATGTTCATCCTGGTGATCCTGGGGATCGGCATCCTGTATCGCTATGGGCCGAACGTGAAAACGCCGCGCACGCCGGTCTTTACCTGGGGGGCGGTCTTTGCGGCCTTCTTATGGGCCGTAGCCTCGGTCGCCTTTTCGGCCTATCTGAGCAGTTTCAACAGCTATAACCGGATCTATGGCTCCATCGGCACGGTGGTGGCCCTGCTGATGTGGTTCTATCTGGCCGGGTTTTCGGTCTTGCTGGGGGCGTTGATCAATGTCGAACTGGCCCGCCGCCGCCGCGTCCGCGCCGCCCGAGAGGCGCGCGCATCCCTGCTGGCGGATGTGAAAAAGGCGGCGGAATGATCCGCCGCCCTTGGTCGAAGGATTGCCCCTTCAGGCCGCGTCCAGCCCCTCGGTCGAGGCGAAGAACATCGCCTGGCTGACGGCGGACCGCACCTGCTCCTCGGAATAAGGCTTCGAGATCAGGAAGGCCGGTTCGGGCCGTTCGCCGGTCAGCAGCCGTTCGGGGAAGGCGGTGATGAAGATCACCGGGATGTCGCCCAGGTCGCGCAGCAGTTCGTTGACCGCGTCGATACCGGAGGATCCGTCGGCCAGCTGGATATCGGCCAGGATCAGATCCGGGCGGCTTTGGGCGGCCAGCTCGATGGCGGCGGTATGGGTGCGCGCCACGCCCGTGACCTCGTGGCCCATGGACTGGACGATGCCCTTCAGGTCCATGGCGATGATCATCTCGTCCTCGATCACCATGACCTTGCCGCGCAAGGTCGCGCTCATTTCCGACAGGGCGATCCCGACCAGTTCCTCGGCCTCGGCCTGGTCGATCTGCATGATGCGGGCGATCTGGTCGTAACGCAGTTCCTCGATCGTGCGCAGCAGCAAGGCCTCGCGGGAATTGGCGGTCAGGCCGCGCAGATGATCCTGCGCACGCGACTCGCGCGCGGTGCGGTCGCCGTCCTCGATCGGTTGGCCGGAACTCTGCCAGATGGCATGAAAGGTGCGGAACAGGCCGATGCGGGTATCGTCCTCGGCCTCCAGCACCGAGCGATCCGACAAGATCGCCTCCAGGGTGGCTGCGGCATAGTTGTCACCAGCACGCTGGCTGCCGGTCAGCGCACGCGCGTAACGCCGCAGATAGGGCAGCTCGCGCCCGATCGACTGGGCAAGGTCGGCAGACGACATGTTTCACATCCTTCGAATTTCACATATTGCGCGGAACCTATCCCAACCCCTACAGGTTGGACAACGTGCGCACAAGATTTCCGGGACTAACAAAATAATGACACCGAAGCGAGATGACCGTCGCAAGGCGGCAGTCGAAAAGCAGATTGACGAGAATTTGCGTCGGGCCTTTGAACAGGACACGACCGAACAGATTCCCGACCGTTTTCTGGCCCTTCTTGAACAATTGCGCGACCAGAAGTGACTCATTTGCAAAAGCGACGAAGCGCAGCGGTGGACGGTGACAGAATGAAGACTCCTGCAACGACGGATCCGCGCGACCAGTTGGTGGACCATTTGCCCGCCCTGCGCGCCTTTGCCTTGTCGTTGACGCGCGAAGGCGCAGGCGCCGACGATCTGGTCCAGGACACCATCGTCAAGGCCTGGACCAACATGGACAAGTTCCAGGCCGGCACAAACCTGCGGGCATGGCTGTTCACCATCCTGCGCAACACCTTCTATTCCGCGCGCCGCAAGACCAAGCGAGAGGTCAGCGACACCGACGGCATCCATGCCGCGCGCCAGGCCACGCGTCCCGATCACGACGGGCGATTGGCGCTCAAGGATTTCCGGGCGGCCTTCCAGCAACTGCCCGACGAGCAGCGGGAAGCGCTGATCCTGGTCGGCGCGTCCGGCTTTTCCTATGAGGAAGCGGCAGACATGACCGGCGTGGCCATCGGCACCGTCAAGTCACGGGCCAATCGCGGGCGGCGCAAGCTGGCCGAACTGCTGCACATGGAAAACGGTGAGGATCTGGACATGACCGATCAGGCGACCCTGGCCGTGATGGCGTCCAGCCACACCATCGCCCGCTAGGATACGCCGGTGCTCCGGCGGATCAGCGATCGGCTGGATTTCACGCGCAAGCTGGGGTTCCGGCTTGGTGCCCTTTTGTCGGTCGCGATCCTTCCGCTTGGCCTGATCTCGCTGATCCAGAACTTCAACCTGGTTCAAGAGGCCGAGCGTGGGGTCGAACTGGCCCTTCTGGGCCGCACGTCATCGGCTGCGGCGGGGGAACGGGCGCTGCTGCAAAGCGCCCTTGGCTCGGCCGACGCGCTTGGTCCGGCGGTGCTGGAATCGATGGACCGGCCGGAGCTTTGCGCCGATCTGATGCGCAATTTCATCGAACGCAGCGCGACCTATGTTTTTGCGGGCTTTGTGCCGCTGGACGGGATCAGTTCCTGCACCTCGTCCCCCCAGGACGGGCCTGTCGATTTCACCCCCTCGGAAGGCTATAAAAGGTTCATCGCCGAGCCGGGCACGCTGGTCACATCGCTGGACAGGGGAACAGTCACCCAGCGGTCCGTCGTCCTGGTCATGCAGCCCTTGTATCGCAACGGGCAGTTGCTGGGCTATATCGGCCTTTCGCTGACGAACGAGCTTTTGCGGTCCACCCACAATACCACCTTCGGCACCGAAGGCGCGCGGATCGTGACCTTCAACCAACGGGGCGAAATCCTGACATCGGACAGCGATGCCCAGGTTTCGACCCAGGATATCCTGCCGCAGAACATGGATCTGGCCGACCTGCTGTCCCGGACAGAGACGACCTTCAAGGCGCGTGCAGGCAACGGGCAGACGCGAATGTTCACCGTGGTTCCCGCCGTGCCGGGCCTGGTTTACGCGCTTGGAAGCTGGTCGCCCAAGACCGCCAGCGTGGGGCTGTTCCAGATTTCCCGACTGGGCGCGGTGACGATCCCCATGGCCTTGTGGCTGGTGTCGCTTGCCGTCGCCTATTTTGCGGTGTTCCGCATGGTCTTGCGCCATGTCAGCGTTCTGCGCAGCCAGATGCGCCGCTTTGCCATCGGCAACCGGTCCGAACCACCCCCCGTCCTGACCGATGCCCCGACCGAGATTTGCGATGTCAGCCAGACCTTTCACAACATGGCCCGCATCCTGATCCGCGACGAGGAAGCGATGGAGGAAGCGGTCGCCGAAAAGACCGTCCTGCTGAAAGAGGTTCACCACCGGGTCAAGAACAACCTCCAGCTGATCGCCTCGATCATCAACATGCAAAGCCGGGTGATCGACGATCCCGATGCCAAGCGTGTCCTGCGCTCGGTCCAGGACCGGGTGGCGGCCTTAGCGACCATCTATCGCAACCTGTATCAGGCCGAACACCTGGATGCGGTCGAGGCAGGGCGGCTGATCCAGGACATCGTCAACCAGATGGTTAGCGCATCCATGGAACCGGGCAGCGGCTTGCGGATCGAAACGCAGATCGAGACGCTGGTCCTGTTACCCGATCAGGCCGTACCCTTGTCGCTTCTGGCGACCGAGGCTTTCACCAATGCGCTGAAATATGCAGGTGTCGCCCCTGGCCAGGGCGCGCCCTGGGTCAGGATCAGCCTGACCTCGCCCGCGCCGGGCCGGGGCGTTCTGGAAATCGCCAACTCCATCGACGAAACCGACAAGTCGGGGGGAACCGGGCTGGGCAGCCAGTTGATCGATGCCTTTACCACGCAGCTCGAAGGACAGGCGACTGCCGGGATGGAAGGCAACAGCTTCCGGCTGCGGCTGGAATTCGCGGTCGAGACCGGGGATGTCGCGGCCGATGGACGCAATGTCGTCCTGACTTCGGCCGCACGGGCCGGGGCCCGGCATTAGGGCGCTTGTGCAAGGCGGCCGGGGCATTATCTTGGAACGCATGGATGCACCCGACACCTTTGATCTGACGACCGGCCGAGGGCTGATGGCCTGTCCGCGCTGCGATGCCCTGCACGTCGAGGAAGAACTGGAACCGGGCGAAACCGCCCGCTGTATCCGCTGCGGCGGGGTGCTGGCCAAGCCGCGCGGGGGGGCTTTCACCCAACTGATTGCCCTGGCATTCACGTCGATGGTGCTGATGATGGGGGCGGTGTTCTTTCCGTTTTTGGAAATATCGCGCATGGGATTTGGCAACGCGACATCGCTGTTCGGGGTGGGCATGGCCTTTGCCGACGGGGTGTTGCTGCCCCTGGTGCTGGCGGTCATGGCGATGATCGTCGGCCTGCCGGTCCTGCGGTCCTTTCTGCTGGTCTATACGCTGGCGCCGCTGGCGCAGGGCCGTGCGCCTTATCGCCACGCCGCACGGGCGTTTCGCTGGTCCGAACTGATGCGGCCCTGGTCCATGGCGGAAATCTTCGTGATCGGAACCGCGGTGGCCCTGGTCAAGGTCGCGGGACTTGCGACCGTCCATCTTGGTCCCGCCTTCTGGGCCTTCTGCGCGCTGATCCTGGTCAACCTCGCCTCGCGCGGGTTCATGTGCCAGACGACCATCTGGGATGCGATCGAGGACGCGGGCCTGCATACCGATGGCCGGGAAATGGCCCGGGGGCGCGCCTCGTGACCGTTGACGCGCCGGACGCGCCGATCATGACCGCGCATCGCGCCGGACTGCTGGGCTGTCGGTCCTGTGGCCGCGTCTGGCCCGAGGATCGGGAAACCTGCGACCGCTGCGGCGCGGATCTGGTGCCGCCCGACCGGCGCGGCCTGCAGAAGGTCTGGGCCTGGTGGGCGGCGGGACTGATCATGTATGTCCCCGCCAACCTGTTCCCGATGATGCGCACCCAGACATTCGCAGGCCTGCAAGGCAGTTCCGAGGCGACGATCCTGCAAGGCGTGGTCGAACTGATGCATTACGGCAATTACGACATCGCCATCATCGTCTTTGTCGCATCCGTCATCGTGCCGGGGGCCAAGTTCCTGGCGATCGCTTGGCTGGCGACGGTTGCCGGGCGGCCCGCGACCGTGGAACAGGCCCATACCCGCTTGAAAATCTATGAGGTGGTGGAATTCATCGGCCGATGGTCGATGATCGACGTGTTCGTGGTGGCGATCCTGTCGGCGCTTGTGCAACTGGGCTTTGTCGCCTCCATCCATCCCGGTCCTGCCGCCGTGTCTTTCGCGCTGTCTGTTGCCTTCACCATGCTTTCCGCGCAAAGCTTTGATCCAAGACTGATCTGGCGCGGCTTGCCGCTGCGAAGCCGGACGGGGACCGAGGGGCAGGACTGACATCGCGATGACCGAAACGCCGCCGCCCCCAAGACCGGCAAGCCCCGTGCGCAAGACGGCCGCGCGCGCCGCCCAGGCCGGGATCAACGTGATCTGGCTTGTTCCGATCATTGCCCTTGTCGTGACGCTGGGCATTGCCTGGAACGCCTATGCCGACCGGGGCGCCATGATCGAGGTTGAATTTGCCGACGCCACCGGCGTGACGCCCGGCGAAACGGCGCTGCGGTTTCGCGAAATCACCGTGGGCCAGGTTGAATCCGTAAGCTTTACCGCGGATCTGTCCCGCGTGGTCGTCAAGATTCGCGTGGACAAGGACGTTGCCCCTTATATCGACGCCGACGCCTCGTTCTGGATTGTCCGTCCGCAGGTCACGGCCCAGGGGGTCACGCGCCTGGACACGGTCCTGACCGGATCCTTTATCGAGGGATATTGGGACGCAAACGTGGGCGCGCCCCAGGATCGTTTCGTGGGCCAGGATCGCGCGCCCCTGATCCGCGAGGATACACCGGGCACCCAGGTGACGCTGGCGATGGAGAATGCCGACGGCATCAGCGAAGGCGCGCCGGTCCTGTATCGCGGGGTTCAGGTAGGCCGGATGGAAAACATCCGCCTGGCCGGAAGCGAGGATCAGGTCATTGCCGACGCCTTTATCGAGGCGCCCCATGACAAGCGCCTGACCACATCGACCGTGTTCTGGGACACTTCGGGTTTTTCGCTGTCGCTAGGCGCGTCGGGGGTGTCCTTCAGCGTCAATTCGCTGTCTTCGGTCCTGCAGGGGGGCGTGGCTTTCGACACCCTGGTCAGCGGCGGGCGGCCGGTCGAAGGTGGCCATGTCTATACCTTGCAGCCGGACGAGGAAACGGCGCGCAACGACATCTTGGCCAGCGACAATGCCGAACCCCTGCGCATCGCCATGCTGATCGACGATTCCCTGGAAGGCCTGGCTAAGGGCGCGGATGTGCAGTTCCAAGGCCTGCGCGTAGGCCAGGTCACCGATCTGGCCGTGTCGGTGGACGAACCGAGGGGCGAAATCCGGCAGATCGTGACCATGGCGATCTCGCCCGCGCGGTTGGGCCTTGCCCAGGATTCCACGCCCGAGGATGCCCTTTCCTTCCTGCAGCAGGCCGTGGCCGATGGCTTGCGCGCGCGCGTCGCCAGTGCCGGGTTCCTGGGCACATCGCTGATGGTCGAGCTGGTGGAAATCCCGAATGCCGAACCAGCCAGCATCAACCTGGACGCCAACCCGAACCCGATCATGCCCTCGGTCCCCGGCGATCTGGACGATTTCAGTGCAAGCGCCCAAAGCTTCCTGTCGCGCATGGGCAGCCTGCCGCTTGAAGACGTGCTGCAATCGGCCACCGACATGATGAACAGCATCACCGCCCTTGCCAGTTCCGACGATACCCGCGCCATTCCCGAAAGCCTGCGGCAGACATTGGACCAGACCCGCGATGCGGCCACCGATATAGGCGGCATGGCCCGCGACCTGCGCGAGGCGGGCACGGCGGAAAACATTGCCCGCCTGGTCGAGGAAGCCGCCGCCGCAGCCGAGGCCGTCAAGCTGGCCGCAGCCGATGCCCCCGAGATGGTCGAAAGCATCGACGCCGCCGCGGCTGCGGTCGAGGAGTTCAACTTTTCGGAAATCAGCGCCCAGGCCGAAGGAATCCTGGCCGACCTGCGCGCCATGCTGGGCAGCGAGGATGCCGAGCAACTGCCGCGCAACCTGTCAAACACGCTGGAAGCGGCATCGGGCCTGCTGAACGACCTGCGCGACGGCGATGCGGCGGGCAGCCTGAACAATGCCCTGGACAGCGCCAGCACTGCCGCGGATGAAATCGCCACCTCGGTCCAGCGGCTGCCGCAGTTGATCCAGCGTCTCGAGGCGGCGGCGGCGCGGGCCGACGGGGTGCTGGCCTCCTATGGCGACCGGTCGGCCTTCAACACCGAGGCGGTCAACATGCTGCGCGAACTGCGCCGCGCGACCGAGGCCTTCGGGTCGCTGGCCCGGCTGATCGAACGCAACCCCCGCGCCTTCATTCTGGGACGATGACATGACCCACAGCCTGCCCCTTGCCCTTGCCTGCCTTGGCCTTCTGGGACTGTCGGCCTGTTCCAACCCGGAAAAGACTGCGCGCTACATCATCGACCCGCCGGTGACGGGGGACCAGGTTCCAAACCGCCTGGGTAGCGCGGAACTGAAGGACGTGTCGCTGCCCGAATATGCGTCGGGGCAAGAGGTGGCCTTCCAGACCGAGGACGGCGCCGTGCGGTCGAACCCGCGCAACCTGTGGGCCGACAACCCGGAACGGGCATTCACCCTGTCGCTGGCCCGTGCGATTTCCGACGCATCCGGTGCGACCGTGATCAGCGAACCCTGGCCCCTGGCCGAACCCCCGCAGCGACGGCTGGAGGTTCGGGTCGAACGCGCCCTCGCCCAGGCCAATGGCACCTATCGCCTATCGGGGCGCTATTTCGTGTCGGACGAAGGCAGCGGCGGGGCGAACCACGCCCGCAGCTTCGACATTTCCGTGCCCTTGGGAACCACCGGGCCAGAGGCCTCGGCTGCGGCGGCGTCATCGGCCATTGCCATCTTGGCCCGGCAGATCGCCACCCTGTCCGGTCCCGGCCGCACGATTGCCACCTCGGCCGCCGTGGATCCCTTCGCCCTTGATCCGTTGTTCTAGGGCAAGAAATTTGGCGGATGGTGCAAAAACCATCCGCCAAACAACCCGCAAGGGACAGGACACTGGTTACACGGGGGAACTTGGCGGGTTGTCCCGATCCCGGTAATCGCCGGGACGGGGTTCAGGGTCGTCGTGCAGATCGGCCCGCCCCATGACGCGGACGATGACCGGCAGCACGAACTGGTCGAAACAGCTTCGGTCGGGGGCAAAGGCACCGGGACGACCGACGCCTCCGCAGTCTTCGCAATCCTCGATCCTGCCCCAGCAATTTGGGCAGGCACCCAGGGCGCAGGCCAGCATCTCGACATGATCGACAAGAAGCTGGTTTTCCTGCTCGAGCCGGCGAAACGCGGCCCAGGTCGGGCGGTCGGGTTCGGCGAGAGGAGCACCGTTCCCTGACCGCCCTGGTATCACCGTTTCCAGATCGTCGGACAGATGGACCGGCGCATTCCGCGCACCCCCCGGTCCACCGCCCAAGAGCTGAAGCGCGGCGATTACGTTGTTGAAATTCGGAATTGTGTCACCCGGCATGTCGTTCTTCCCTCTTGCTGCTGCCTAGCGAGGCGTCACCCCGTGCGACCGATCATCGGTTACAATGGAAGCAGTATTGGCCCGGGCCGTGAAACGGACGTGAAAGCAAGCCGAGGGAATCGCCTGAAAACCGTGAAATCCGACCGGGCGGGCGTTAATAATCCTTGAAACGCGCCGAAAGACCGATGACCGGCGTGGCCGTGGAGGGGAGGATCTGATTCGGGGTTGTCTCGTTCCAGGCCAACCGGCGAATCGCTGCCCGGTCGGCCGGGGTCATGCCCTCGGACAGTTGCCGGGCCAGCCAGCGGGTCAACTGCGGAGCCGCCAGAGATGTCCCCGAGGCGAGGGTGAAGCTGCCGCTGTCGCGACCGCGCACGATCATGCCGGGGCTGTTTCTTGCGCGGTCCACAGGCACCATGCAGTCGCCGGGCCTGATGTCGCCGCCAAGGCTGTCGGCATCCAACAGCGCCG
The DNA here is from genome assembly GCF_021491915.1 of Paracoccus everestensis. NCBI lineage: Bacteria > Pseudomonadati > Pseudomonadota > Alphaproteobacteria > Rhodobacterales > Paracoccaceae > Paracoccus > Paracoccus everestensis. The sequence continues at coordinate 90,890 of NZ_CP090836.1, forward strand.
TATAGATCGCCGCATCGTTCCCCTGTCCGCAAACCGCCCCCGCCCGCAGCGGCCAGTCGCCTGTGGCATAGGTATTGATCGTATCCTGGCGGATCACCAGGGAAGGCCCGCCATTCTTGTCGTCGGACGGAATCGGAAAGCCCGACGGATCGTGGCTTCGATAGGCGGGGTCTTGAAACCAGCTTTGCCGGGCACCCCGGCGGAACCCCCGGATCACCGCGTCGCGCTGCACGGACAGGTCATGGCGGGCGCCGGACAAGCCCTTGGCGATCCCCACCCGCCATTCGCCGGGCGGCGCAAAGGGATCCCCCAAGCGTTCGGGACAGGTCGGCGTGGCGATCACCGCGATCCCGTCGCGCCATCTGCCGCCCCGGGTCTGCTGTGGCGTGTAATAAGCCCGCGCCAGGGGGATCCCGTCCGGACCGCTCAGGATCGAGCATTGGCCAGGCTTCGTGAAGGCGGTCGTGGCAGGCCCCAGTCCGGGCACCGTCAGGGTGATCTGCAAACCGCCGCACGGGGGGTCGTCCTGGGGCGGACCCCAGATTTCGATGGCATTGATGGTCGTGTCGTCAGGGGGCAGGCGCCAGCCGACCGATTGGCCCGGCAGCAGGCGGGCACGCAGCCGGTCCTGCCGGTGATTGCCCGCTGGCAGCACGAAATGCACCGGATCCAGATCCGCAACCTGTTGCGCGGAAACGGCATCCATGAACCGTTCCAAAAGGCTGGATCCGTCGCGCGACCCGGCGGTCAGTCCAAGGCTGATGTTGATCACCACCGGCAAACGGGCCGGACCATGGCCCTGCCGTTCCATGAATCGGCACAGGCGCCTGGCACGATTGATGATGAAAAGGATCCCGGCAAGGATCGGGACAGGCGCCAGGGCACCCGTCGAATCGGCCGTGATCCTGGGCGGCAGGCAGACCGCGATGACCGGATGGTTCCTCGCCCGGCGGCAGGACGGATCGAAACCGGCGGCCAGGGGCGCCACCGCCGCGCCATGTCCTGTCTCGAACGCGCCGGAGGGGGTGGCAGGACGGGTCATGTCCACCGCCCCCGTGTGGCGATAGATAGCATCCTCCCCGCCCATGTCGCCGGCCAGCAGGTCCGACAATTCAGCCCCCCGCCATTCCGCGCCGAATGGAAGGTCTGTGGTCCGGCCGGCCCGAGGCCTCGCGTCCTGCAGCCAGACCGCGGCCATGCGCGACAGGTTGCCGGGCAGCGTGAACCGCTGATGAACAAAGGGGATTGCGTCGTCGATCACCCCGATGATGCAGCCGGTCTTTGGATCGGGCAGGGCGCCCGGGGACATCCAGGCCAGGGCCGGATCCCCGCAATCATCCTGGTCCCCTTTTGCAGGATGGGCGTTCAATGCATCGGGCGACAGGAAACCTCTGTGATCCTTCAGAAAATCCCGAAAGGCCCCCAGGATGTTCTCGGTCTCGATCATCTTTCGAACGTCCGGCAGATCAGATCGTGCAACGCCTCTTCAAGCTTCACCAACAGATCTGCATCGGCCCTTTGCCCGGGTGGTTCGCCCGAGGAAACCTTGGTCCGATGCGCCTGCAGGTCATGATGGTAATGCAGATAGGACGACAGCCCGGGCTGAGACATATGAGCCGCGTAGGGTTCGGACCAGCGGACCGGGGGCGGGTCTTCCTTCATGACCACCGGTCCCCCCATTCCTTTGCCGCGCGCTGGCACAGCGATGTCCACAAGGGCGCCGGGCGTGCCGTGGTCGCGTCATCATTGAACCGGGTCGAGGGATCCTGGTTCGTCACCATCTGGTTCAGGATGGCGTAATGAAAATCGCGGGGCGTCCCCGCACCCCCGTTGAACGCGCCGCCGTCGAATGTCGCCGACCCCAACTGGCCGTTCGATCCGCGCGCCATCAGGTAACGCCCCAACTGGATGCCCAGCACCGCCCCCGCCGCGCTGTCGATGGGGAAATGCACCCCCGCAACCGTCCGGTTGATCGCGATGCGGCAGGCCAGGCGATAGATCTGGCTGTCGCTGACCACCTTGGCTGCCGGGTCATCCAGAAGCGACAGCATCGTCGCCAGGGTGAACATCTGCGTCGCATGGCCGCTGGGCAGCGTGGGATGAGCTGGTTCGGGGATCATCGGCTGGATGCGGTCGCTGAACTGATTGGGCCGGGGGCAGCCAAGCGCCAGCTTGACCCGCATCACCACGGGCGTGACCAGGGCCAGCCCCAGTTCCAGCATCTCGGCCAGGGCCGGGTTGCGGACAGGGTCAAGGGGCAAGATGCTGGCCAGGAAGGGGATCAGGTATTGCTGCTGGGCCAAGATCTCGGCCATGCGATCGGACCGCAGCTCGGCATAGTTGACAACCAGGGGCGCGGCGTTGGCGAAATCCGCCACATCCGGACGGGTGATCTTGGCAAGGGGGACATATGCGGCCGCCCCGCAACCGGCCAGGCGCCGTTCCACTGCAATCGCTTGCGATGTTTCCTGCGTCGGGCTGTAATCCTCGGCGACGAAGGCAAGGTCTTCCAGCAACTCGGACATCAGGACGGCATCGCGATAATCGCGCGGCAAGCGGTACAACCGGTCGGCGATTTTCAACCTGCTTGGCTTGGTCTGCGGAAGGGCGATGGTTTCCGTGCCGACAATAGCATCGCGAGATCGCATCAGGGCGGCGGCCAAAAGATCATCAACAGACGCCCAACCTAAGCCTTGCCCGTTTTGCCCATTCTGACCGTTCTGTCCATTTTGCCCGTTTTGTGTGTTAAGCAAGGACATCGCTCAACCTCATAAACCAATATGAATCGAAAACACTGTATCTTTGCCGTAAGGTAAAGCGTAACAAATACCGGGTATTTCTCCTACGTATTTCTCGCATGCAGTCGCTGACGCTTCGCCTCATGGGGCCGGTCGAACTGACCGGGCCGGGAAACCTGCGCCTCACACCGCGCGGCATGCGGGCGCGTGGCGCATTGGCGGTGATAGGCAGCGCGACGGCCATGCGGGTGATGCGCGCGAGATTGCAGGATCTGCTGTTCAGCACGCGCGATCCCGATCATGCCAATGCCAGCCTGCGCCAGGTGCTGCGCGAAATTCGCGTCAGCTTGGGAACTGCGCGCGATGCCTTGGTCAGCGGACCAGGATGGGTGGGCCTGGACAGCGGCATTGTCCGGCTGGACATGACCGCCCGGCCCGGCCCCGACGGGCAGATGCCGGAATTTGCCGCCGACCTGGACATCCCCGATCCAGAATTCGAAGACTGGCTGCGCGACGCGCGGATGCACGCGGAACAGGCCGTCACCCCATCCGCGCCCGAGCCGTCGCTGTTGCCGGTCCTGCTGACAGCGGAACCTGTCGCGGGCGACAGCGAAACTGCCGTGATTGCGTCAATCATCTTGGGCGAGGCGGCGGGCCGGGTCTGCGACCTGGTACCAATGGTCGCCATGCCCGACCGGACGGAACCGGGGCAGTCCGCCATTGTCCTGTCGGCCATGGCCAACCGTTCGGGCCAGACCATTCACATGCTTGTCAAGCTGGCTCATCGACCCAGCAGCCGGTTATTCTGGTCGCATAAGTTCGTGTTGAACGCAGGCGACCTGACTGCTGCCATGGCCGATTGTGCCACCGAAATCTGCGTCGGCATCCTTCGCGTCCTGGAGGCGGTGCGCACCATTGACGCGGCGCTTGGCGTGTCCCTTACCGATGTGTTCAGCTACAACGAAGCGCGACTGCACCGGGCCGAGCAGGCGTTGAGGAACATGGACGACGGGGTCAACGCATCCCTGACCAAAGCATTGCGGGCTTGGGTGATGACCACGCAGGTATTCGAACGCCTGGTACCTGATCCGCGAAGCAGCATTCAAGAGGCCCAGGAACTTGCGACAAAGGCACGCGAAGCTGATCCCTACAGCGCAACCGCCCTGGCGGTAGGATCGGTGGTCGAAGGCTATCTGGACCATGGCCAGGTCAGCCTTTGGCTGGCGCAGCAGGCAGTGCAGATGGATCCGCGAAACTTCGTGGCACGCAATGCCTATTCCCAGGCCCTGACTGATCTGGGCCACCACAAGGAGGCCTATCGCGAAGCGCAGGCGGGGCTGGCCGAGGCGCTGCCGGTCCTGAACCCCGCCACCTTGCAGATGCGCCTGGGTATCGCACTGACGCGGCTTGGCCGCTTCGACGAGGCCGAACAGCGATTCGAGACGGTCCAGCAGTTCGCCCCGGAAAATCGTCCCTCGCTGCGGTTCCTCGCGGCCCTGCGGTACCACCGCCATGACGAAGCAGGCGCGCTGGCGGCGCTTGAATCCCTGCGCAGGGTCGAGCCTGGCTTTACCCTGGATCTGATGCGCAGCGACGGCTATCCGGTCGCCACCCTGCGCCAGGGAGGATTGCTGGGCGTCACCCGGTCGGGACTGATCTAGCGGCCCTCGTCGGCCAGGATCCTTTCCGCTTCCTCGACCATCGGGTTCCAGTCGAACCGCGCGACGATGATGCCATGGTCGTTGTATCCAAGGCGCTTGCGGTCGCCATCCGTTGCGGTCAGGTGATCGTTCAGAACCCGCATTTCCCTGAACGACCATGAACGGATCGCCGAATGGTCGTAAAAGGAATCCGACACCAGGATGTGATCCAGCGATTCCATCTGGTTCTGGAAAACATAGGTGTAATACACGTGCCGGAACGACCGGAGCTGTTGCAGCTTTTCGACCGTGTAAAGGCCCGTGTCCGACTTGTTTCCAGCCGTGCTTTTGGCAAAGAACCGATAACCCGGATTTCCCGTCAGCAATTCGGTCGAGACCGAGGTGGTGGCATCGTTCAGATCGCCAAGGACCACCACCGGCTTGTCGTTCCTGCGCATTTCGTCGTTCAGGATGGCGCGGAAGGCCCCGGCCTCGACCATGCGGCGGACATGGGACACCACGGTCTGCGCGATGAACTTGTGTCGCCGCAGCACTGGATTGTCATCGTCGGCGCGCAGGGATGTCGGCCCCTTGGACTTCAGATGGGCGACAAAGACGGTGATGTCGGGCGTCCCGTCGGCCTTGTTCACCAGAACCTGCAGCAGGGGACGAGAGAACTTGCGGATCGTGACGCTGACCGATTCCTCGGCGTCGCGGGATTCCTGCAGGTCGGTGAAGCGCGCATCCTCGGGCAGGTCCGCGATCCATTCGGGCGGGCCTTGCAGCATCCCCTTGCGCACCGCAAGCGCCACCTGGATGCCGGGCGGTTCGGTGGTGCGGGCCACCAGGTCATAGCGGCCCTTCAGCGCCGGACGCTCAAAGATCTCGGCCAAAGCCTTTGCATCCCAGCATTCCTGGAAACCGATGATATCGGCGTCGATATCGTCCAGAATCCGTTCGGAAAAGGCGATCTTTGCGTCGTATTGAGCATCAGACCAGCCGTCGTCGTCATAGATCGGCTGGCCCGGCAGGTTGAGGTTCAACAGGTTGAAATTGGCGATGCTGATGTCTTTGCGGGCCATTGCGACACCTGTTCGATCAAAGGAATACCCCGATCATAGCACGAATGGCGGCCGCAGGATCCGTGCTTGCACGCACCATCGGCCGTTGCGGTGCGTGCAAAGCACGCACCCTACGCCATCCCGGCGCGCATTTCCCCATGCAGCCTTGGCCCCGCAACGATCATCCCGTCCACCGTGGCGCGCGGGCTGTTGAAGCGCATGGGATGGCCATGTCGGTCGGTCGCCAGTGCGCCCGCGCGCTGCGCAATCAGACTGCCTGCGGCGATGTCCCATTCCCAGACATGGCGCACCGACAGGGCGGCGTCGAACCGTCCCTCGGCCACCAGGCACAGCCGCCATGCGAGCGAGGGGCGGAATTCGCGGCGAAAGGGCGGGGTCTGGCCGTTCTTCCAGTATTCGGGATCGGTCGCGGATTTATAGGTCAGCACGCGCGCGCCGTTGATGCCCGCCACGCTGGGGCGGATCGGCTGGCCGTTCAGCAGCGCCGGGCCATCCGCATGGGCGGCGAAGGTCAGATCCATCGCGGGCAGATGCACGACCGCCGCGATGATCCGGTCCCCTTCGGCAATTGCCAGCGAATGGGCGAAACCCGCCTGGCCCGCGATAAAGGCGCGGGTGCCGTCGATGGGGTCGATGATGAAGCAGTGGCGCGCATCCAGGCGGGATGCATCGGCCTCGCTTTCCTCGGACAGCCAGCCGTAGTCGGGCCGCGCGCCCGTCAGCATCGTTTGCAGGGCGTCGTTGACGGCCAGGTCGGCCTCGGTCACGGGACCGGCGTCGTCGGGCTTGTCCCAGGCCTTCGGTTCGGCCTTCCAGAAGGACAAGGCGATCGGCCCCACCTGCCGGGCGGCCTTGACCAGCAGGGTCAGGTCGTCCTCAGGCCCCGGCAACGGTCATCCCCCGGACCAGCAGGCTGGGCACCTCGGTCCCGCGCCAGGGCAGTGCGTCGTTCGCCGCCTCCAGCGTCATCAGCATGTCGCGCAGATTGCCCGCGATGGTGCATTCGTTGACCGGCCAGGCGATGCGGCCCCCTTCCACCCAGAACCCCGCGGCGCCCCGCGAATAATCCCCGGTCGTCCCGTTGATCGACGCCCCCAGCATCGAGGTGACGACCAGTCCCGTCCCCATCCGGGCGATCAGGTCGTCCTGTGTCGCCGTTCCAGGCGTCAGGATCACGTTGCTGTTGGTGGGCGAGGGCGCCGACGACATACCGCGCGCGGCCGACGCCGTGCTGTCCATGCCCAGCTTGCGCGCCGTTGCAAGATCCAGCGTCCAGCCTTGCAGCACGCCGTCTTCCACGATCTTGCGGGCCTTGGTCGCCAAGCCTTCCGCATCGAAGGGGCGGGACGAAGGATAGCGGGGACGCAGCGGATCCTCGGTCAGGTCGAAGCCTTCGGGCAGGACTGGCTGGCCCAGATCCTTGCGCAGCCAGCTTGCGCCGCGCGCGATGGCCGCGCCATTCACCGCCGACAGCAGGTGCCCGGTCAGCGACGATGCGACCCGGCGGTCATACAGGATCGGAAAGGCCCCGGTCGGCGGCTTTCGTGACCCGGCGCGTGCCAGCGTGCGTTCCGCCGCCAAGCGGCCGATGTCTTCGGGTGCGGGCAGGTCGGCGGCCCAGACGCGCGATTCCCCGGCATAGTCCCGTTCCATTCCCAAGCCTTCGCCGGTGATGGCGACGGTGGAAACGGCATGGGTCGTGCGTCCGTATCCACCCGAGAACCCGTTCGAGGCCGCAAGCCACAGGAACCGGCGGCTGAATCCGGCATTGGCAGATTCGACCTGGGAAATGCCCGGCATATCCCGCGCCGCAGCCTCGGCCCGCAGAGCCATGTCCTGCAGCGCGTCGGGCGTGGGGTCGGGCTGGTCGTCGGCAATCTGCAAATCGCCCGCATCGCGGTGACGGGCCAGTTGGTCGGGATGGGCGAGGCCCAGCAAATCATCGACCGGCGCTTCTCGGGCCATGGCCACCGCGCGTTCGGCCATTTCCGCAAGGGTGGCCGGGCTGTGGTCCGAGGCCGAGACGCTGGCCTGCCGGCCGCCTAGCAGCACGCGCAGGCCGATTTCCACCCCCTCGGCCCGGTCGGCCTGTTCCAGAGTGCCGCCGCGCATGTCGATGCTGATGGACTGCCCGCTGCTGGTCAGCGCGTCGGCCCCATCCGCGCCCGCGCGCAGCGCCGCATCGACCAGCTGTTCGGCCAGCGACTGCAAATCCACGGGTGCCATCGCGTTTCTCCTTTGGTGCGAACAAAAAGGCCGGGACCGTGGTCCCGGCCCCTGTTTCTGCAGGGGTGCCTTACTTGACCTGCTGGCCGTTGGCAAAGATTTGCCCGCCTTCGCGGAACTCGATTTCCGAGGTGAGCTGGTCGGGATTGCCCTCGGCCGGTTTGGCGAACATCGCCATCATCATGCGCATTCCCATCATCTGTTCCTGCGGCACCAGTCCCATGGCGACCAGCTTGTCCATCAAGCCGTTCACGCCTTCAAAGGTGCCGTTCAGCGTGCCGACCGGTTCGTTCGGATTGTCGCCGAATTCCAGGGCGCCGGTGATGTCGGCCTTGGCGCCCACCGCGTCCAGGGCGATCCTGTTGACGGTCAGCGTTTCGGGAAGGAAGGGGCTTTCCGAGACTGGCATCCCGTCGGCATCCGTCTGCGGCTGGCCCATGGCCGGGTCGAACAGATCCTGGGTGATGACCGCATCGCCGGACAGATCGACGATCAGGCTGGCGGGGTCGCGGGGCAACTGGCTGGTCGGATCGAACAGGTTCCAGATCGCATCCGCAAAGGTCAGCCCTTCAAGCGCATAGGCCAGCTTGAAGGGTTGCGCCGCATCGCCCTTGGTCACGGGGATCAGCATCTCGCCCGAAATCTGATCCAACGCATAGCTGACCGGAAAGGGCAGGGTGCTGATGGTCATTTCGGCCTTGGCATCGGCGGTCGTGGCCTTGTAGCCCAAGCCCCCGCCCGACATCTGGAAGGCGATGTCGCTGGCCCCGGTCGCGAAGCTGCCGGTGCCGGTCTGGTCCTGCCCGTTCTCGTCGCGGCCCGCGACATCGAAGCTGCCTTCCAGGGTGTCATAGGTCACGGTCGTGTCCAGGGTCATGCCCGCCGCCAGGGCCTGGGCCATCTGGCTGCCCAGGTCAAAGGCCTGGCCGGGGGTCTTGCCCGTGCCTTGGCTGGCCAGATTGGTCAAGGCAAGCTGGAAATCCAGCGTGCCGCCCCCTGCATCCGCATCCTCGGCAGGCATCTGGGCCACGATCTGCATCGCCGCCTGGGCGGCCTTCAGGTCGAAGCTAGAGGTCATGCCCCCGTCCGACGCCACATTGCGCTGCGATCCGGCCAGGCCGGTCACGGTGCCCGTGACAGGGATCGTCGCATCCTGTCCCGGTTCCGTCGGCAGCGTGAAGTCGAAGGCCAGCGTGGGATAGCTGTATTCGTACAGCATATCCTCGGGCGTGCCGGACACCACCATCTCGTTGCCGGGCACCTTGATCGTACCGGTCATGGTCATGTCGACCGTTTCCGCAGGGGCGGGTTCAGAAGGCGCCTCGGCACCTGCCTCGGGCGCATCCTCGGGCAGGTCTTCGGTGGGGGCAGGGACGGTGAACCGACTGTTCAGGGCCACGTCACCCTCGACCACGACGCGGACGCGGGCATCGCCGGTTTCCTGAAAGGTCATCTTGGGAAAGGTGACGGAACTGTTGTCGGTCTCGCCGGCCATGGTGAAGACGGCGTCGGTCACGGTCAGGGTATTGCCCGCATCCTCGACCGTGCCGGTGACCTGATAGCCGTAATCGGCGCTGTAGTCTTGCAGGTTTTGCCAGACCTGGGCCGGGGTGACATCTGCCAAGGCGGATCCCGCCCCCAGGGTCAGCGCAAGGACGGATGTTGCAAGGGGGCGGACCATGCCTGATACCTTTCGGAAAATCGTTGCTTGCGGGATTTGTCGCACAGCGGCCCGCCCGCGCCAAGGGAGCAATCGCGTGATCCGTTTCGTGAACCAGGACGGCCTGGCCATTGTCACCATTGACCGTCCCGGCAAGGCCAATTCGCTGACCGGCCAGATGCTGCGCGACCTGACGGCGGCCTTTGACCGGATCGCGGACAGCGATTGCCGGGCCGCCGTGCTGACCGGGGCAGGCACGGTCTTTTCCGCAGGGGCCGACCTGGAGGAGGCCCGGGCGGGCCTTGCCACCTCGCCCGAATGGGAATGCCTGTCGGGCCGCATCGCCGCCCTGCCCTGCCTGACCGTCGCGGCGCTGAACGGCACGCTGGCCGGCGGCGCCTTTGGCATGGCCTTGGCCTGCGACCTGCGCATCGCCGTGCCGGATGCGCGGTTCTTTTATCCGGTGATGCGCCTGGGATTTCTGCCCCAGCCTTCGGATCCCCGGCGGTTGTCGGCCTTGGTCGGCCCTGCGCGGGCCAGGATGATCCTGATGGCGGGCCAGCGGATCGACGCCCGGGAAGCCCTGGCCTGGGGCCTGATCGACCGCATCGCCGCGCCGGGCGACCTGATGGAGGCAGCCCGCGCCTTGGCGGCCGATGCCCTGGCTGCCGCGCCAAGCCATGTCGCCGCGATCAAGGCGATGATCTGACGGGCCGGGCTGCGGAACATTGTCCTGCCTTGGCCGTTTCCCAGCACCTGTTGTCCCGGACGCTTTCCGGCAGGCGCTTGCGCGGACCGCACGCCCGGCGCATCATGAAGGCCATGAAGATAAAGGAGTTTTCCATGCGCAGCATTATCCTGTCCGCTGTCCTTGCCGCCACCACCGCCCTGCCCGTCGCCGCCGACACGATCCGCGTCGGGATGTCTGGCGGGTATTTCCCCTTTACCTTCACCCGCGCCGACGAATTGCAGGGCTTCGAGGTGGACCTGATGAACGCCGTGGGCGAGATCACCGGCGATGACATCGAATTCGTCACCATGTCCTTTTCCGGCCTGATCGGCGCGCTGGAATCGGGCCGCATCGACACGATCGCCAACCAGATCACCATCACCCCGGAACGACAGGCGAAGTTCGCCTTTACCCAGCCTTATGTCTATGACGGCGCTCAGGTGGTGGTGAAGGCCGGAAACGAAGGCGACATCACCGGCCCGGAAAGCCTGAAGGGCAAGTCGGTCGCCGTGAACCTGGGATCGAACTACGAGGAACTGCTGCGCGCGCTGCCCTATGCCTCGGAAATCGACATCCGCACATACGAATCCAACATCGAACAGGACACCGCCCTGGGCCGGGTCGATGCCTTTGTGATGGACCGGGTGTCGTCGGCCCAGGTGATCAAGGAAAGCCCGCTGCCCCTGGCCTTGGCAGGCCAGCCCTTCAGCGAGATCCAGAACGCGCTGCCCTTCCGCAACGACGAGGCCGGGCTGGCCCTGCGCGACAAGGTCGATGGGGCGATCACGCAGCTCAAGGAAAACGGCCAGCTTTCCGAGATCTCGCAAAAATGGCTGGATGCCGACGTGACAAAGCCCCTGGCCGCCGCTGAATGAGGGGGCTGGACACCGCGTATATGTGGGATCTGGTGCCGATCATCCTCGGCTATGTCCCGCTGACCCTGGGCATGGCGCTGATCGCGATGATGGCGGCGCTGATCCTGGCGGCGGCTCTTGCCATTGTGCGCGTGTTGCGCGTGCCGGTGGCGGACAGCATCGTGGCGGTGTTCATCAGCTTCTTTCGCGGCACGCCGCTGCTGGTGCAGTTGTTCCTGTTCTATTACGGCCTGCCGCAACTGGTCCCGGCGCTGACCAGCATCGACGGGGTCACGGCGGCGGTGATCGGCCTGACGCTGCATTTCGCGGCCTATATGGCCGAAAGCATCCGGGGCGCGATCCTTGGCGTGGACCGCAGCCAGTGGGAAGCCGCGCAGTCGATCGGCATGACCCCCGGCCAGGTGCTGCGCCGGATCGTCCTGCCACAGGCGTCGCGGGTGGCCGCGCCCACGTTGATGAACTACTTCATCGACCTGATCAAAAGCACCTCGCTGGCCTTCACCCTTGGCGTGACCGAGATGATGGGCGCAACGCAAAAGGAAGCGGCGGGCAGTTTCCTGTATCTGGAAGCCTTCCTTGTGGTCGCGGTGATCTATTGGATCATGGTCGAGGTTCTGTCGGTCGGGCAACGCTGGATGGAACGGCATCTGGGAAAGGCTGTGGCGCGATGAAGTGCGAAATCGACATCGCGGGCTTGGTCAAGCGCTTCGGCGCGAACACGGTCCTTGACGGCATCGACCTGTGCCTGAAACCGGGCGAACGCGTGGCGATCATCGGCCCGTCGGGAACGGGCAAATCGACGCTGCTGCGCTGCCTGAACTGGCTGGACGCGCCTGATGCCGGACGGATCACGGTAGGCGATCTGTCGGTCGATGCCGCGCGCGCCACGCGGGCCGAGATCCTGGCCTTGCGGCGCAGGACGGGTTTCGTGTTCCAGAACTATGCGCTGTTCGCCAACAAGACCGCGCGCCAGAACCTTATGGAAGGGCTGACCACCGTGCGCGGCTGGCCCAAGGCCAAAGCCGCGGCGCGGGCCGACGAGATCCTGGCCCAGATCGGGCTGGCCGACCGGGGCGACAGCTATCCCTCGGCCATGTCGGGGGGCCAGCAGCAGCGTGTAGGCATCGGCCGGGCCATGGCGTTAGACGCCGACCTGCTGCTGTTCGACGAACCGACCAGTGCGCTTGATCCCGAATGGGTCGGAGAGGTGCTGGATCTGATCCGCAGCATCGCCGACGGACGGCAAACCATGCTGATCGTCACGCACGAGATGCAGTTCGCCCGCGAAATCGCCGATCGGATCGTCTTCATGGAAGGCGGGCGGATCGTCGAGCAAGGACCGCCCGCGCAGATCTTCGGCGATCCGCAGGACGACCGCACGCGCGCCTTTCTGCGCCGCGTGGTCTGAAAGGACGTAAATCCCTCTCGCAGGTCAAGTTTGAAAGATACACGGCGGACGGTGCAGATTATCCACAGTAGAGTTGCAGACTGTTGCCATGAGCGGATACGCCCCTGCATGGACCGCATTTCCGCGGCTGAACACCAAGGCGGTCCACGCCGTGAAGGCCTTCCGGATCGGGCTTGTGGTCCTGGCCTTTCAGGCGGTTCAGCGCAGCCCGGCCGTCTGGTAATAGACATCCACGTTGCGTGCCATGTCATAGCCGATGCCCGATGCGATGATGCAGCTGGTATTGTCGGGGCGCGGGGCGACCAAGGTCCAGGTTCCCATCTGGTCCGAGGCCCACAACTCGGTGGCGGCATGACCGTCGCCCGGCACCGGGGCCTCGTTGAAATCGTCCTGCAGGGTTTGGTGAATCTCGGAATCTGCCGCGCAATAGGGCTGGTCGCCCACGGCCATGTCGGATGTGGGCAGATCCTGGGCTTGTTCCAGCAGCGTGGCGGTCTCGACGCCCGCCATGGCGGGCCAGGCCTGGACCGGCTGGTCGGGGCGGGTGGCGGACAGGGCGGGCATGGCCATCAAGGCCGCGACGCTGCCAGCCATCCCGACACGGGCGATGCGGGTTGCGATGCGGGTCATGGTTTCTGCCTTTCATTCAGTATTTGCTGGGGGAAAACGTGCCATCATCGCCATGGGTTCCACCCTTTGCCGTGACGCGGCGTTGCGCCGCCCCCGGAAACCGGGCAATTCTGTCGGGGAATGAAGGACTAAGGCGACAGGAAGGACGGTCACCGAATGGCGATACTTCTGGGCGATGTGGGGGGCACGAACGCCCGATTGGCGATCGCGCGCAATGGCAGCATCGACCGGGACACGGTGACGCGCTTTCGCGGCGACGACTACCTGACCTTTGACGACGTGGTGCGGCAGTTCCTGCAGGAACAGGACCAGCCGCGCATCAGCGCCGTCTGCGTGGCGGTGGCGGGGCCTGTCAGCGGAGGACGGGCGCGATTGACCAATCGGAACTGGGATTTCGACCAGGACCGGCTGGCCCGGCTGACCGATGCCGATCATGTCCGGCTGATCAACGACCTGACCGCGATGGGATATGCCACACCGGTCCTGGGGGGCGACGGGCTGGCCACGCTGCGCCTTGCACCTGCGGACCGGGCGCGCAACGGACAAGCCCTGGTCGTGAACTTGGGCACCGGCTTCAACGTCTGCGCGGTGCGCAGCCTGCCCGGCGGCTCCATCACCGCGATGGAGGCCGAGGAAGGCCACACCAACCTGCCCGCTAACATCCATCAGCGGCTGCTGGAGGCCGTGGGTCCAGAGGCCATCAAGGGCTTCATCTCGACCGAGGAGGCCTTTGCCGGGCGCGGGCTGTCGCGCCTGCACGCGGCCCTGACCGGCACCGCCCCCGTGCGCAGCGAACAGATCGACGCGGCAGCCGATGCGGGCGACCCGGCGGCCAATGCGACCTATGACCTGTTCACTGAACTGGTCGGATTGCTGTGCCGGGAACTGGCGCTGCGCTTCATGCCGCTGGAAGGGCTGTTCTTGGCAGGCAGCGTCGGCCGCAGCATCGCCGACCGGATGGATCTGTTCGAGAAGTCCTTCCTGGCCGAGCCTTACATGCGCCATATCCCTGAAAACACGCCAATCTTCCTGATCCGGGACGACATGGCCGCGCTGCATGGCTGCCTGGCCGCGCTGTCCTGACCGCAACAGATCACGGAAAGCTGACCACCGGCGGTTTTTTGGCCCATGAATCGCTGGATTCGCCCGAACGATCCTGTTCAAATGCCCCAAAGCAAGAACACACGGGGCAGGAACAATGCGGGCATATCTGCGGGCGGTGCTGGTGGCCGCGGCCACGGCAGGCTTGGGCGGCGCGGTATGGGCGCAATCGTCCAACCCTTTTTCGGGGCTGTTCGGCGGCAACCAGGCCGAAGGCCCCGTGTCCCTGCGGTTCGAGGTTCAGGGCGACGACGATCTGGACCAGCGGCTGCGCAACAGCTCTCTGATCTCGGGCGCCCTGTCCGAGGGGCGCACCACCGGCCAGGACGTGCTGGCTGCGGCCCGGGGCGATTACGCGCGCATCCTGGGCAACCTGTATGACCAAGGCTATTATTCCGCGATCATCAACATCACCCTGGACGGGGTCGAGGCGGCGGAAATCGCGCCGCTCGACGCGCCCGACATCGTGCGCACGGTCGTGGTCAGCGTCCAGACCGGACCGCGCTTCCGCTTTTCCCGCGCGGCCATTGCCCCCGTGGCACCGGGGACCGAACTGCCGGACGAATACCGGCAAGGAGAGGTCGCGGGCACCGGCACGATCCGGAGCGCGGCGCGTGCGGGTGTGGCAGGCTGGCGTGACGTGGGCCACGCCAAGGCCGAGGTCGCGGGCCAGGAAATCACCGCCGATCACATCGCCAATGTCGTGGACAGCCGGATCGGCCTGGCGCCCGGCCCCACCGTCACCTTTGGCCGGTTGAACATGCGCGGCTACGACCGCCTGGATCCCCGCCGCCTGCACAAGATCGCGGGCCTGCCCGAGGGCAAACGCTTCGACCCCGAGGAGGTCGAGGATGTGCGCAAGCGCCTGCGCCGGTCGGGGGTCTTTTCCGCCATCACGCTGGAAGAAGCGGAAACCCTGAACCCCGACGGCAGCATGGACATCAACCTGACCGTGGTCGAACAGAAACCCCGGCGCATCGGGGCGGGGTTCGAGATCTCGTCCACTGACGGGGCGATGGTCTCGGCCTACTGGATGCACCGCAACCTGCTGGGCGGCGGCGAACGGCTGCGAATCGAGGGCGAGGTCAAGGATGTCGGATCCGACACCAGCGGCAAGGACGAACGGATCACCCTGCGCATCGACCGCCCGGCGACCGTCACGCCCGACACCACCGCCTATGTGCTGACAAGCCTGTCCCGGATGCGGGAGGAAGATTACGACGAGGATACGGGCAGCATCGCCTTGGGCTTCAATCACATCTTCAGCGACCGCTTCACCTTTGACACGGCGATCCAGTACCAGGTCTCGCGGGTTTATGACGAGGGCGGCGAGGAAACGGATTTCAAGACGCTGGCCTTTCCGACCAGTGTGATGTGGGACGCGCGCGACAATGAAAACAACGCCAAGCGCG
This sequence comes from Paracoccus everestensis, assembly GCF_021491915.1. Classification (NCBI taxonomy): domain Bacteria; kingdom Pseudomonadati; phylum Pseudomonadota; class Alphaproteobacteria; order Rhodobacterales; family Paracoccaceae; genus Paracoccus; species Paracoccus everestensis. The sequence goes on from NZ_CP090836.1 coordinate 106,392, forward strand.
GTTATTACCTGCAAGGCGACGCGACGCCTTTCAAGGGTTTCGACGGGACCGATACCGGGGTCCGCCTGTTGGGCGAAGGCCGCGCCTTTTATTCCCTGGGGGACGAGGATCGGTTCACCTTCGCAGGCCGCGCCCGCATTGGCAGCGTCCTGGGCAGCGAGATCGAGAACACGCCGCGCAATTACCTGTTCTTCTCGGGCGGCGGCGGCACCGTGCGCGGACAGCCCTATCAGTCGCTGGGGGTCGAGGAGATCGCCGGTCCCAATGGTCCGATCAAGACCGGCGGGATGAGCGTGGCCAACCTGTCCGCCGAGGTCCGCTTTCAGGTGCGCGAACGCATCGGCGTCGTGGCATTCGCCGATTACGGCGAGGTTTGGGCGGAAGATGGCTGGAATGGCGGCAGCGAATGGCACTCGGGGGCGGGCATCGGCGTTAGGTACGACACGCCCATCGGGCCGCTGCGTTTCGACGTGGCCGGACCTACCGGGGGGGACACCGGCGAGGGCGTGCAACTGTATCTTGGACTGGGGCAGGCTTTCTGATGCGCAAGATCTGGTTGATCGTCTTTGCAATGCTGTTTCCGCTGTCGGTCATGGCACAGACCGCCGCCGAGATTTCCCAGCAGGAAAGCGACGACCGGGGCTTTCTGACCCGGCTTCTGGAACGCAACCTGTCGGGTGCGGGCCGCGAGGTCGTGATCGACGGGTTCCAAGGCGCGCTGTCGTCCCGCGCGACCTTCGAGCGGATCAGCATCGCCGATGCGGACGGCGTCTGGCTGACGCTGAACGACGGCGCAATCCAGTGGAACCGGTCTGCCCTGCTGCGCGGCCGGATCGAGATCGCGGAACTGTCGGCCCGCGAGATCCTGCTGCCCCGCCTGCCCATGGGCGAAGAACAGGCCCCGACTGCCGAAGCGCGCGAATTCGAATTCGCCCTGCCTGAACTGCCGGTGGCGATTAACATCGAGCAGATCCGGGCCGAGCGGGTGGAACTGGGGGAACCCGTGATCGGCGTTGCCGCCGCGATTTCCCTGGCTGGCAGCATGAGCCTTGAAGGCGGCGAGGGCCAGGCCAAGCTGGCGATCCAGCGGTTGGATGGCCCTCGCGGCAGCTTCAACCTGGATGCCGGGTTTTCCAACGAAACGCAAGTTCTGCGCGTGGACCTGACGCTTGACGAGGCCGAGGACGGGCTGCTGGTCAACCTGATCGACCTTTACGACAAGCCATCCGTGGTGGCCGAGATCAGCGGCGAAGGCCAGATCAAGGACTTCGGCGTCGATATCAAGCTGGCGACCGATGGGTTGCCGCGGGTGACGGGCCGGGTCAGCGCATCGGGCGCCCTCGGCCCTGCCGGAACGCCCGGCACAAATTTCACGCTGCAACTGGGCGGCGACGTGGCCTCCTTGCTGGCGCCGGGAAACCGCGCCTTCTTCGGCAATGAGGTGCAGCTTCGCGCCGAAGGCTGGCGAGGCGACGATGGGCGGCTGGCCATCCCGACGCTGAATCTGGTGACGGAGGCGCTGTCGTTGGAGGGATCGCTGGCCGTCAATGCCCAGGGCGCCCCCCAGAACGCCGAATTGCGGATCGCGCTTGGATCGGATGCGGGCGCGGCGCAGGTGCCGGTCCCCCTGCCCTTTGCGGGCGAAAACTCGACCGTCGAATCGGGGCGACTGGAACTGCAATACGATGCGGCCGAAGGGCAGGGCTGGACGTTGAACGGGCGTGTCGGCGCCCTGGATCTGGGCGATGTGCGACTGGGCGAGTTGCAACTGGACGGATCCGGCGCCGTGGTTCTGGACGGCGGCAGCCTGCAGTCGCTGAAAAGCGGCATCCGCTTCGGGTCGCGGCAGATGGTCTTTGCCGATGCGGGCCTGGCCCAGGCCATCGGGTCCGAGATCACGGGCAGCACCCGCTTTGATTTCACCCCCGGAAACGTCGTGGAATTTTCCGGCCTGACGGTCAGTGGTCCCGATTATGGTCTTGACGGCCTGGTCCTGCTGTCAGGCCTGGGCAGCGGCTTTGTCCTGTCGGTCGATGCCGATGCCCGATACGAGGACTTGGCCCGCCTCTCGACCCTTGTGGGGCGGGATGTCCAGGGCCAGGCCCAGGCAAGCCTGCGCGGTTATTACCGCTTCCTGACCCGCAGCTTCGACATCGACGCCAGCGTGACCGGCACCGATATCGCGGTGGACCAGCCGCAGCTGGACCGGCTGCTGGAAGGCCAGTCTACGATCACCCTTGACGCCCGCCGCGATGAAACCGGGATCGAGATCGAAAGCCTGTCCGTCAACGCGCAGCGGCTGACCGCCCAGGCCCAGGGCTATGTCAACAGCCTGTCCAGCGACATGACCGCGACGATCTCGATGCCTTCGTTGCAGGATGCCGATCCCGATTTCTCGGGCGCGCTTCAGGCGGATGCCAAGCTGTCGGGGCCGTCCGGCGCCCGGCAACTGACCGTCAGCGGAGAAGCCGAGGATCTGCGCATCGGCATCCAGGCCTTGGACAACGCGCTTGCAGGCCAGACCACCCTGACCGTGCTGGCGGCCGAGAAGCCCGAGGGTTACGAGGTCGAGATCTTCCGCCTGGCGAACCCCCAGATCCGCGCCGAAGGGCGGGGCAGCTTTGCCCAAGGCGCGCTTGACGCGACCGTCGATCTGTCGGTGCCCGACCTATCGGCCATCCGCAGCGGCTGGACCGGCGGCTTCGATGCCATGGCACGGTTGACCGAACAGGACGGGACACGCTTTGTCGACCTGACCGGATCGGGGCAGAACCTGTCCTTCGGGGTCCAGAACGCCGATGCTGCCCTGACCGGCACCACCCGCCTGCGCGTTCAGGCCGAGGAAAAGGACGGCACCGTCACCCTGCGCGACGTGGAACTGGTCAACGATCAGATGAACGCAACCGCGCAAGGCACCTATGGTCCCGGCGTCACGGATATTTCCGCCGATGTCGCGGTGGCCTCGCTTGCGCCATTCGGTCCCGGTTGGCGCGGCGCCTTGGATCTGACCGGCAGCTTTCGCGAGGCAGGCGACGGCGTCCGGCGGCTGGAGGTCACGGGCACCGGGCGCGACCTGGCCTTTGGCCAGGCCCAGGTCGATGGCGCGCTTGCGGGCGAAACCCGGCTGGCGGTCACCGGCACCGAGCAAAACGGCGTCTTCACCATCGAGCAGGCGCAGATCGACAACCTGCGCCTGAACGCCACGGCTGCTGGCACCGTGGGCGGCGACCAGACCGACGTGTCGGCCCAAGTCAACGCCCAGGATCTGCGTTTCCTGGGCAATGGCATCAGTGGCGCGCTGAACGCGGATGCGCGGCTGGTCCAGGACGGCGCGGTCCGCCGTATCACTGCAACGGGGTCGGCATCGGGCCTGTCGGTCGGTCAGCCGCGTGTCGATCCTCTGTTGCGGGGGCAGACCAGCTTTGACATCGCTGCCACGCAGGGAGAGGCCGGGATCTCGGTCCAGCGGCTGAACGTCCAGAACCCGCAACTTCAAATCCAGGCCGAAGGCGACACCGCCAGCGGCATGACCGTCACGGCCAGGCTGGCCGACCTGGGTCTGCTGCAACCTGAATTCCCCGGCCCGGTGCAGGTGAACGGCAGCGTCCGAGAGGAGGGCGCGAATTTCGTCCTGGACCTGTCCGCCACGGCCCCCGGCAACACCCGGATGCAGGTCGCGGGCAGCGTGGCGCGCAACTTCTCGACCCTGTATCTGGGGATCAACGGCAGCAGCGATGCCTCGATCGCCAATACCTTTGTCCGCACCCGCAGCATCGAGGGGCCGTTGTCCTTTGATCTGGCGGTCAACGGCCCGCCTTCCTTGCAATCGGTCAGCGGGCGGGTGCAACTGACCGACGGTCGCATTTCCGACCCCGGCGTCGGCATCAGGCTGGAAGGGGTGAATGCCACCGCCGACTTGGCGGGCGGGCGGATCAACCTGGATGCGGATGCCGCCGTGGCCGCTGGCGGGCGCGTCAGCGTAACCGGGCCGATCGATCTGCAAGGCGGCACGCTGGATCTGGCGATCCTGCTGGACCGGGTCGTCGCGCGCGATCCCAACCTGTATGAAACCGAAATTAGCGGCAATCTGCGCATGTCAGGCCGCAATGCCGACGGCCCGCTGATTTCCGGCACCATCGAGCTGGGCGAAACGGAAATCCGCATCCCCTCGACGGGGCTTGGCGGAGCAAAGGCGATCCCCGACATCAACCATGTCGGCGACACCCGGCCCGTCCGGTCCACCCGCGCCAAGGCGGGGCTGGAACCTTATCCCAGCGATGCATCCCGCGAGGCGGGTCTGGCCGGGCCGCCGTCCACCCCGCCATCGGCCCCGCCGCGGCTGGATCTGCTGATCAATGCCCCAAACCAGGTCTTCGTGCGGGGACGTGGCGTGGACGCCGAACTGGGCGGGTCGCTGCGGGTCCAGGGCACCACGCGAAACGCCATTCCCATCGGCTTTCTGGAACTGATCCGGGGCAGGGTCGATTTGCTGGGCAGGCGCTTCGACCTGACCGAGGGGCTGGTCGAACTGCAAGGCAGCCTGATCCCGGTGATCCGGCTGGTGGCCGAAACCGAACAGGACGGCATCACCACCCGCGTCATCATCGACGGAGAGGTGCGCGACCCCGAGATCACCTTCGAATCCTCGCCCGAACTGCCCGAGGAGGAGGTCTTGTCCCAATTGCTGTTCGGTCGAGGGCTGGACAATATCAGTCCCTTGCAGGCAGCCCAGCTTGCCAATGCCATTGCCGTCCTGGCCGGGCGCGGGGGCGAGGGGATCATCGGCAACCTGCGCAACCAGGTGGGTTTGGATGATCTGGATCTGGCGACCGACGACGACGGCAATGTCCAGGTCCGGGCCGGCAAATACCTGTCCGACAATCTTTATACCGATGTCGCAGTGGGGGCGGACGGCAAAAGCAGCCTGAACCTGAACCTGGATGTGACAGAATCGCTGACCGCGCGCGGATCGGTGGGAACAGAAGGGGACAGCACCCTGGGGATCTATTTCGAACGGGATTACTAGGGCCGGGACAGCACAGTCCCCGTCTGCGCCTCTGTGGCACCTTGGGCCTGCACTGGAACAAGACCCAAGGACAGCCTGACGCAAGATTTCGGCAAGGCTGTAGAAGGGGTTATGTCCTGCTTTTCCTACCCAGGCCACCAGCATGGTGACGCCGGTTCAGGAAAAGCCGGTGCCGCTGCCTGCACAGGGGGTGCCGGGTTTCGCACTGTCGGGCGGCGTGGTCCGGAAAAAACCTGCCGGTGCAATCGCCAGATCGGCGGTATTCCGCATTTGATGTTTCATAATCGATCTTTTTCTGAAAATGCACGTTATGGTTGAGGATTATCACTCTGCCAAGGCGTGTCCATGTCCTATGCCAATGCGAACGAACGCTATTTCGCCAGCCTGATCAATCAGTCCCGCAAGGCCGAGGGGCTGGCGGCCCTGACCCTGGAAAAGCGCCTGAACGATTCGGCCGATGCCCACAGCCGCTGGATGCTAGACACGGATGTGTTTTCCCATACGGGGCAGGGGGGGTCATCCTCGCGCCAACGGATGGAAAAGGCGGGCTTCGATCTGGCCGGGAAATGGATGACGGCAGAAAACATCGCTTATGTCAGCGTCCAGGGCGAAAGCGACCTGCGGGACGAGATTCGGGCATTGCACCAGAACCTGATGAATAGCCCCGGCCATTACGCCAATATCATGGGCAATTCGGCCTATGTGGGCATCGGGCTTCAGCTTGGAACCATGACGGTCGGCGGCAAGGATTACCGGGTGCTGATGGCGACGCAGAACTTTGCCGATACCGATGGGCTGGTTCGGGTGGATACCGGAACGTTCCAACGTGTCGCGCAGCCTGCGGTGAGCGGCGCCATGCAGGCCCGCGCCGACTGGCTGGACGTCTTTAACGGAAAAGGCTTCGTCACGGCTGCCAGTGGCACGGCGTTGAACGACGATTACCGCTTGGGCGACCATCATGACAGCGTATCCGCCGGGGCGGGCCATGACTGGATCGCAGGCGGCGGCGGCAATGACCGGCTGCTTGGTGAGGCAGGCGATGACCGATTGGTCGGGGATGTGGGGGCCGACACGCTGAACGGCGGGACGGGCCATGACACCCTGCAAGGCGGCACCGCCAATGATACGCTGTCGGGCGAGGACGGCAATGATCTGCTGCGCGGTGACGCGGGCAACGACAGCCTGTGGGGCGGGACAGGGTCCGATCGCCTGTTAGGGGGCGACGGGCAGGACAGGCTGGCAGGGGATGCCGGCAATGACTGGCTGGCCGGGGATGCGCTGAACGACACCCTGTCAGGCGGCGACGGCAACGATACCTTGCATGGTGGCGCAGGAAACGACCTGCTGAACGGCGGTGCAGGGATGGATACCTTCTTGTTTGCGCCGGGCGGCGGATCCGACACGATCCAGTCCTATGAACAGGGGATAGACCGTTTGCTGATCCCCCAGGCCCGGCTGGATTCGGATCCTGCGGCCTTTATGCGCGATCACATGGAAAAGACATCTGCTGGTGTGGTGATCGACCTTGGCGGAGGCGACCGCATCGTCGTGGCGGGCGCCACCCTGACGATCACCCAAATTGCGGATGATATTTTCGTATATTGAACGGTGGATCAACCCCAAGGTGTAAGATGACACGAAAATGCCCGCCAAAATAGGCGGGCACACTCGCTAAGTCATTGCAATAACGCAATTCTACTACCCGCACTCAACAAATCCGGGCGTGGGGGGTTCCTGGGTTTCTGCTAAAATCGACCGTTTGGTCAGGGTTTTTGCTTCACATTCTTGCGCATTGACAAACCGGGAGAACCGGACGTCCCTTGGGCAAGGATGAGATCAGAACAGCGTGGCGCCCATGATCGTCGATCCTATCGCACCGGTGCGGGATATCACCAGCCGCCCTCTGGCGCGCCTTGCCTTGGGTAGGGGGCTGGCCAGCAGGGGTTGGTCGCCTGCGGCCTGACCGATGCACCGCTGCATCATGGTCATGGGTCCAAGCGGGGTGGGCAAGTCCACAGTGGCCGAAGGCATCGCCCGCTACCTGGACGCCGCGCTGATCGAGGGTGACGATTACCATCCCCCGGAAAATCGCGCCGCTATGGCGGCAGGACACCCGCTGGACGATGCGATGCGCCGCCCTTGGCTTTTGGCGCTTGCCGAGGCGGTACGCCAATCGGCCAGGACTCGCGAGACCGTCTTTGCCTGCTCGGCCCTGCGCCGCAGTTATCGCGACCTGCTGCGCGACCGCATCGGGCCGCTGGTGCTGGTTTATCCCCATGCGCCGCGCGACCTGATCCTGTCGCGGATGAAGAACCGAAATCACTTCATGCCGCCTGCGCTTCTGGCGTCGCAGCTTGCCACGCTTGAAGAACCGGGAACGGACGAAGACCCCATCCGGCTGGACACCGCCCGCCCCCTGGATCAAGTTCTGGCTGCGGCCTTGGAACACCTATAGCCCTCTGCTGCGCCAGGGTTGCAGCGGATCAGCATCATACATCCAGCACCGGGAAAACGTGCGTCACTGGTCCTGCCGGGACACAGGAATCCTGCGGCCTATGGCGCAGTGCTGATGCCGGATGCCCTGGCGATGCCGTCGGCCGGGATCGCCGGCTCAGCCTTGGGACAGGATCGCCTGGATCACCCGGTCTGCGGCATCTTCGGGGGACAGCGACGCCGTGTTGACGACCAGTTCGGCCTGTTCGGGGGCCTCATAGGGGCTGTCGATGCCGGTGAAGTTCTTCAGCTGGCCCGCCCGCGCCTTTTTATACAGGCCCTTCACGTCACGCGCCTCGGCCACCTCCAACGGGGTATCGACATAAACCTCGATGAACTCGCCCGCCGCCATCATGTCGCGCACCATCCGCCGTTCGGACCGGAAGGGCGAAATGAAGGCCGTCAGCACGATCAGGCCTGCGTCAGACATCAGTTTTGCAACCTCCCCCACGCGGCGGACGTTTTCGACGCGGTCGGCGTCGGTAAAGCCCAGGTCGCGGTTCAGCCCGTGGCGCACGTTGTCGCCGTCCAGCAGGAAGGTATGCTTGCCCATCGCGTGCAGCTTGCGTTCGACGATATTGGCGATGGTCGATTTGCCCGACCCCGACAGGCCGGTGAACCAGACGACCCTGGCCCGCTGGTTCTTCTGGGCGGCATGGGCGTCGCGGTTGATGTCGGTCGATTGCCAGTGGATGTTCTGCGACCGGCGCAGCGCGAAATGCAGCATCCCGGCGGCGATGGTGGCATTGGTCATCCGGTCGATCAGGATAAAGCCGCCCAGGTCCGGGTTGTCGCCATAAGCCTCGAACGGGACAGGCCGGTCGGTCGAGATGTTGACCACGCCGATGGCATTCAGGCCCAGCGTCTTGCTGGCCAGATGCTCGGTCGTGTTGACGTTCACCTCGTATTTCGGCTCGGTAATGGTGGCGCTGACGGTCTGCGTCCCGATCTTGAGCAGATAGGGGCGGCCCGGCAGCATCTCGGCCTCGTCCATCCAGACCAGGGTTGCCTCGAACTGGTCTGCGACCTCGCAGGGCGCGTCGGCGCGCACGATCACATCGCCGCGCGAACAGTCGATCTCGTCGGAAAAGGTCAGGGTCACGGATTGGCCTGCGACGGCCTGGGTCAGGTCGCCGTCAAAGGTGGCGATGGACTTGACGGTCGTGGTCTTGCCCGAGGGCAGGACGCGGACCGGATCGCCCGGATGGACAAGGCCCGCGCTGATCTGGCCCGCAAAGCCGCGGAAATCCAGATGCGGGCGGTTCACCCATTGCACCGCCATGCGGAACGGGCGGTCCTGCATGCGGGTGTCGCTGATCGGCGCGTCTTCCAGATGGCCCAGCAGGGTCGGGCCCTGGTACCAGGCCATTTCGGGGCTTTGCGTGACGATGTTGTCGCCCTTCAGGCCCGAAATCGGGATCGGCAGAAAGCTTTCCAAGCCGATCTGCTTGGCAAAGTGGCTGTAGTCGCTGACAATTTCATAGAACCGCTCGGCCGAGTAATCGACCAGGTCCATCTTGTTGACGGCCAGCACCACATTGCGGATGCCCAGCAGGTTCACCAGATAGCTGTGGCGCCGCGTCTGGGTCAGCACGCCCTGGCGCGCGTCGATCAGGATCACCGCCAGATCGGCGGTGGAGGCGCCCGTGACCATGTTGCGGGTGTATTGTTCATGGCCCGGGGTGTCGGCCACGATGAACTTGCGCTTGTCGGTGGCGAAGAAGCGATAGGCCACGTCGATGGTGATGCCCTGTTCGCGTTCGGCCGCCAATCCATCGACCAGCAGGGCAAAATCGATGTCTCCACCTTGGGTGCCCGATACCTTGCTGTCGTATTCCAGCGACGCCAGTTGATCCTCGAAGATCATCTTGCTGTCGTAAAGCAGCCGCCCGATCAGCGTCGATTTGCCGTCATCGACCGATCCGCAGGTGATGAAGCGCAGCATGGTCTTGTGCTGGTGCTTCACAAGATAGGCGTCGATGTCCTGGGCGATCAGGGCATCGGTGACATAGACGGGATCCTGGGCATGCGCGGTCATCAGAAATACCCCTCTTGCTTCTTCTTCTCCATGGACGCTGCCTGGTCCTTGTCGATGGCGCGGCCCTGGCGTTCGGACGTGGTGGTCAGCAGCATTTCCTGGATCACCTCGGGCAGGGTGCGGGCACTGGATTCCACCGCCCCGGTCAAGGGATAGCAGCCCAGCGTGCGGAACCGGACCGAGCGCATCTGCGGCTGTTCCCCATCCTTCAGGGGCATACGGTCGTCATCGACCATGATCAGCAGCCCGTCGCGTTCCACGACCGGGCGCGGTTCGCTGAAATACAGCGGAACGATGTCGATATTCTCCAGGTGGATGTATTGCCAGATGTCCAGTTCGGTCCAGTTAGACAACGGGAACACCCGGATGGATTCGTCCTTGGCTTTGCGGGTGTTGAACAGCTTCCACAGTTCCGGCCGCTGGTTCTTGGGATCCCAACGGTGGTTGGCAGAGCGGAAGGAAAAGATGCGTTCCTTGGCGCGCGATTTTTCCTCGTCACGGCGCGCGCCGCCGAAGGCCACGTCGAAATTGTATTTCGTCAGCGCCTGTTTCAGCCCCTCGGTCTTCCACATGTCGGTGTGCAGGGGGCCGTGGTCAAAGGGGTTGATGCCTTGCGCCAATGCCTCGGGATTCTGATGGACGATCAAGTCCATGCCTGCCGCCTTGGCAGCCTTGTCGCGCAGGTCGTACATCGCGCGGAATTTCCAGGTCGTGTCCACGTGCAGCAGAGGAAAGGGCGGGGGGGCCGGAAAAAAGGCCTTGCGCGCCAGATGCAGCATGCAGGCCGAATCCTTGCCCACCGAATACAGCATCACCGGGTTTTCGGCGTTTGCCACAACCTCTCGCATGATATGGATGCTTTCAGCTTCCAGGCGTTGCAAATGCGTCAGGGTTGCCGGGGCGATCGGGGTATCTGATTGGCTGTTCATGGCATCGGCTTTCGGTTCGTCACGGGCAGGCATCTGCCAGGTCAGGCTGATCCGCTATCCTTCAGCAGGGGGCAAGATGCAAGTTTGGAATGCGGAAAAACCCAAGTTTCCTGCGGATTCAACCTTCCCCGGAACGCTGTTCCGCCGCCGTGGCCAAGGCCAGGCCATCGACCACGGCGGTAAAGGCCTCGGACCGGTGCAGGCGGGCATCGGGCAGGCAGCGCGCCGTCAGATTCGTGACCAGGCGCATCAGGCTGGACCCGCCCACCAGCACCACATCACCAATGTCGCGCCCGGCGATCCCCGCCCGCACCAGCGTTTCCGCGACGGCCCTTTCCAGATCCGTGCCGAACCCCTGCAATGCGTCCGCCAGCGACCGGCCGCAGATCGGCGCCGCCAGGCGCGGCTGGATGAAGCCCATGCCGATCTGCGCGTCGTCCCCCCGGTTCGCGGCAATCTTGCCGCGTTCCACGGCAAAGGCCAGGTCGTTGCCCGTTTCGTCCGTCAGCACCGTGACCAGCCGGTCCATTTGCTCCGGTTGCACCGCCAGCCGCGCCATCTGTGCGGCCAGCCTGCGGTTTTCCGGGGTATAGACAAAGGGAATATGCGCCCAGGTTGCCAGATCGGCATAGATCGCGTTGGGCACCGGCAGCAGGCCCGGTCCCATCTCGCGACGCAACTGCGATCCGTGGCCCAGCAGCGGCATGGCATGGCTCAGCGACAGGGCGCCGTCGAAATCCGTCCCGCCCAGGCGGATGCCGTGGCTGGCAAGGATCCGCACCCCGTCCCCTTCTGTGCGATACACCGAAAAGTCCGAGGTGCCGCCGCCGATATCCACGATCAGGCCGGTCCGGCCCGCAGCCCCCATGCCGTGGCAGGCCAGGGCCGCAGCCTCGGGTTCGGGCATGAAGCCCACATGATCGAAGCCCGCCGCATGATAGCAGGCACGCAGATCGGATTCCGCCTGGGCGTCGCGGACAGGATCGGCATGGAAACGCACCGGACGCCCTGACAAGGCGCGGGTCTGCGGCTGGCCGGTCGCGGCTTCGGCCCGCGCGCGCAATTCGGCCAGGAAGGCGGCGATCACCTCGGCCAGCGTCCGCCGCTTGCCGCTGATGAGCCGCGATTCATGCAGCAAGGGCGTGCCCAGAACGCTTTTGAGCGCCCGCATGTAACGGCCTTCCTCGCCGCCGATCAAAGCCTGTGCGGCGGCATCGCCGATGCGCATGGCGCCGCCGCGCGCGGGAAAGAAGACGGCGGTGGGCAGGGTATCGGATCCCCCCTCGATCGGCACGCGCCGTACCGTCCCGCCCTCCAGGATCGCCACGGCGGTGTTCGAGGTTCCAAAGTCGATGGCAAGCGTGCTGGTCATGGCTGGACCTTCCGGCTGAAAGGCAGGCTGGCTATCCGATGCGACACAAGCCCGCAAGCAGAAGCCCGAAAGACGGGTTGACGCCGCGATCAACAATGCAACAGTCAGGGGACGCAAGGCGAACCACCCGGAAGGCAGGCGCGACGGCATGATCGACCCACAGCACGCAACGCCCCGGCCTCACGCCCCGGTCCCTGACGATCCGGCGACAATGCCCTTTCCGCTGATCAGCGACATATCCGCCGCGCGTTGGCTGCTGGTCTTCATCATCGCCGCTGCGATCTATTTCTTTCACGGCTTTCTGGTGCCGGTGCTGGCGGCGACGATCATCGCATTCGCCAGTTGGCCCCTGTCGCGCAGCGTGCAGCGTGCCTTGGGGATCGACCGCACCACCACGGCGGCGCTGTTCGTTCTGGTGATCGTGCTGTTCCTGGTGGTGCCCGTCACGATGGCGCTGCTTTATGCGTTCCGCGAATTGCAGCAATGGATTTACTGGGTGTTCGAGGTGAATGCCAATGGCGCCCCCGCACCCCTGTGGATGACCGGCCTGCCCCGCATCGGCGACTGGATCGACGAACAATGGACGCGCCATATCGGCCAGCCCGGCGCCATCGCGGAATTGGTGCAACTGACCAGCGGAAACACCATCGCTTCCATCTATCGCAGCGTGCTGGCGGCGGGAAACCTCGCCTTTCACCTGGCGCTGAATTTGCTGTTCATGCTGATCGCGTTGTTCGTGTTCTATCGCGACGGCCACAAGATCGCGGGCCAGATCGACATCATCGGCGCGCGCATCCTGCCGCGCCGTTGGGAACGGCTGTCGCGCGTGGTGCCGCTGACGATCAGCGCCACGGTCACCGGCATGACCCTGATCGCCATCGGCGAGGGGGTGGTGCTGGGCATCGCCTATTGGATCGCGGGCGTGCCCTCGCCGGTGACGCTGGGCGTCATCACGGGCATCTTGGCGCTGATCCCCGGCGGCGCGCCTTTGTGTTTCACGCTGGTGTCGATCTACCTTGTGGCCAGCGGATCGGCGCTGGCGGGCGTCTTGCTGTTCGTCTGGGGGTCGGTCGAACTGTTCATTGTGGACAAGACCATCCGCCCGGTGCTGGTCGGCGGGCCGGTCAAGATGCCGTTCCTACCCACGTTCTTCGGGCTGGTGGGGGGCGTCAAGACCATGGGCATCGTGGGCCTGTTCGTGGGTCCGGTGCTGATGGCCCTGCTGGTCGCGATCTGGCGCGAATGGCTGCGAGAGATCAGCGAACATCCGCAAACCCCTTGATTGGCCGCCCGGGCTGAATATGATCCCGCCATGGCGTGTGCTGCGTGCGCCCAGGGACGACCCCTGAATACGGAGACTGGTTGCAACCGTTTCTGACAAAGGGGGGCTGTTCATGGCAGGCCGCATTCAAAACACCATCCGCAAGTTTCTGGACAACGGGTCATCGGGGGGGCTGCTGCTGATGGCCTCGGCGGCGCTTGCGCTGATCGTTGCCAACTCGCCGCTGTCAGAGGCCTATTTCGACATCCTTCACGCCTATGTCGGGCCGCTGTCGGTGGCGCACTGGATCAACGACGCGTTGATGGCGCTGTTCTTCCTGATGGTCGGGCTGGAGATCAAACGGGAAATGGTGGACGGCCACCTGTCGTCCTGGCCGCGCCGGATCCTGCCCGGTGTCGCGGCGGCGGCAGGGATGGCGGTTCCGGCCCTGGTCTATCTGTTCTTCACCACAGGCACAGGGGCGACGCATGGCTGGGCGATCCCGTCGGCCACTGACATCGCCTTTGCGTTGGGCGTGCTTTCGCTGCTGGGACCACGGGTGCCCACATCGCTCAAGGTGTTTCTGGCGGCCCTGGCGATCATCGACGATCTGGGTGCGGTGATCGTGATCGGGCTGTTCTATACCGCCGACGTGTCGCCTGTTTATCTAGGCCTTTCGGCAGTTGTTTTGGCCGTCTTGGCCGGGTTGAACCTTTCCGGCGTGATGCGGCTTTCGCCCTATCTGATCATGGGCGCAGTCCTGTGGTTTTTCGTCTTGCAGTCGGGAATCCATGCCACCATCGCAGGTGTCATGCTGGCGCTGACCATCCCGTTGAAGCGCACCCCCACCACGCCAGAGGCGCATGGATCAGAAAGCCCGCTGCACCGGCTGGAACATGCCCTGATCGTGCCGGTATCATTCGTCATCATCCCAATCTTCGGCTTTGCCAATGCCGGGGTCAGCTTCGCGGGACTGGGGATGGAGGCACTTGTGGCCCCTGTGACCCTGGGCGTTGCCGCTGGCCTGTCCATCGGAAAGCTGGTCGGGATCTTCGGGGCCGTCACCATCCTGGTCAAGCTGGACTGGGCCGACCTGCCGGTCGGCGCAAGCTGGATGCAGATGCTGGGCACCACCCTTTTGTGCGGGATCGGCTTTACCATGAGCCTGTTCATCTCGCTTCTGGCCTTCAACGAGCCGCTTCTGCAAGACGAGGCCAAGATCGGCATCCTGATCGGGTCTCTGATCTCGGGCCTTGCGGGCTATACGGTCCTGCGCTTTGCCAAACGCGAGGCGCCGCGCCGGATGCAGCCGGCCCGCTGATCATACTGGCCAGACCGACAGGATCAGCGGCACCCCGGTCAGCACGACCAGGATTGACAGCGGCAGGCCCAGCCGGGGATAGTCGCTGAACCGGTATCCCCCCGGTCCCATGACCAGGGTGTTGCACTGATGCCCGATGGGCGTCAGGAAATCGCAGCCCGCGCCCACCGCGACGGCCATCAGGAATGCCTCGGGCGCGTAACCCAGCGTGCCCGCAAAGGTCACGGCGATGGGGGCCATCACCAGGACGGTGGCCGCGTTGTTCAGGAACGGCGTCACCGCCATGGCCGCGACCATGATCAGCGCCACCGCCCCCCAGACCGGCAGCCCGGTCGCCACATCCGACAGCCAGGCGCCGATCAGGTCGGTGCCGCCGGTGGTCTGCAGGGCCTCGCTGACGGGGATCAGCGATCCCAGCATGATCAGCAGCGGCCATTCGACCGCGTCATAGGCGCCTTCCGGGCTGATCGCCCCGGACAGGATCATCAGAACCGCCGCGCCGAAAAAGGCGATGGCGACTGGCAGGATTCCGGCGGCCGTCAGTCCCATTGCCGAACCCAGGATCAGGATCGGCATCAGTTCCTTTCTGACGCTGCCGATGCGCAGGAGGCGTTCGGCCAGGGGCAGCAGGCCCAGCGACCGGATGCGTTCGGGCAACAGCTCTACCGGGCCTTGCAGCAGCAGCACATCGCCCGCCTGCAACCGCGTCTTGGACAGCCGTTCGGTCATCCGGTGGCCCGACCGCGACACCGCCAGCAGGCTGATGCCTTGTTCATCGAACAGCCGGATGCTGCCGACGCTCTTGCCGATCAGGCTGGAGGTTACGGTCGTCACCGCCTCGATCACCCCGATCTTGCTGGCTGGCAGTTCCAGCTTCGAGGCCGCGTCATGGCCTGTCAGTTCAAGCCCGCCCTGGGCGACGGCGCGTTCGATCCCGTCGGGTTCGCCTCGCAACAGCAGGATGTCGCCGTGCTCGATCACGGTGTCGAACAGCACCACCTTGCGCCGTTCGCCGCCCCGGATCAGGCCGGTGATGGTGATCTCGCCATCCGCCATGCCGATCAGCGCGCCAATGGTGCGGCCGGCTGCGGCGGATCCCTCGGGGACTGTGGCCTCGGTGTTATAGTCGCTGATCTTGACCGCCTCGCCCAGGGATGCGGTGGCGCGGCGGTCGGACGGCAGCAGCCGCCAGGCAAACATCAGGAAGATGACGCCCACCGCGGATAGGCCCAGCCCCACCGGGGCAAAATCGAACATCCGGAACGGCTGGCCGGTCATCTCCTCGCGCACCCCCGATACGATGATGTTGGGCGATGTGCCGACCAAGGTAATGAGTCCCCCCAGCAGCGATCCAAAGGACATGGGCATCAGATAAAGCGAGGGCGACTGGCCGGATTTCTTGGCCATCTTCAAGGCGGCGGGCATCATCATCGCCAGGGCGCCGATGTTCTTGACCAGCGACGACAACAGCGTGACCGTGCCGACCAGCACCAGAAGCTGCACCCCCATGGTCGTGAACTTGCGCACCAGCCAGCGCAGCACGGCCTCGATGATGCCGGACCGGGACACGGCGGCGCTGACCACCAGGGCGCTGCCCACGATGATGACGATGTCGTCGCTGAACCCGGTGAATGCTTCGTCGGGCGAGACCGTTCCCGCCAGCAGGGATGCCAGCAATGCCAGCATCGCCACCACGTCATAGCGAAGCCTGCCCCAGATGAACAACACCATCATCACGCCGACGATGGCGAAGGCAAGCATCTGCAGTAGTGTCATGAAAAGCCCTTCCCTGCGCCCCTGCGCAAGGGGACCGTCGCAAAACAGACGGCGCGGGGATTTGGTTGCCAGCCGTCCCGCTGCGGACAGCAAGAATTTTCGCCTGGGATCATGCTGGCTTGGCCTGGACTGGGGGTGGGCCGGTTCCCGTGACAGACTCTGAAATTGCAAGCAGGGAAGCGCGTGCCTTTCCCGTTTTCCGCCGTGACCAGGCTGCCATTCCCGGCAATGAAGCAGTCAAAGCCCTTCGCCGCGCCTTCGATTGCGTCAGAGCCGTTGGCGGCGGGTTCGGCTTATCTGTTGCTGGAAAGGCCGTGACCCTGCGCGCAAGCCCTCCGCCCTCGCACTATTCCGCCGCCATCCGGTGCCGTCCGATGGGCAGCATCATCGGCCGTCCCGAGGTGGGGTCGGGGATGATCCGGCTGTCCAGGCCGAAGACCGCGCGAACGGTGTTTTCGGTCAGCACATCCTCGGGGGCGCCCTGGGCGTGCAGGGTGCCGCCCGCCATGGCGACCAGTTGGTCGGCGTATCGCGCGGCCAGGTTCAGGTCGTGCAGCACCATCACGACCGTGGTCCCGCGCCGGTGGTTGAGGTCGGTCAGCAGATCCAGAACCTCGACCTGGTGGCTGATGTCCAGGAATGTCGTGGGTTCGTCCAGCAGCAGCAGATCCGTTTCCTGCGCAAGCGCCATGGCGATCCAGACCCGCTGGCGCTGCCCGCCCGACAGCTCGTCCACGGCGCGTTCGGCCAGGTCCAGGGTCTTGGTGGCCTCCAGGGCGGTGGCCACGGCCTGGTCGTCCTCGCGCGTCCAGCGCGACAGGATCCCGTGATGGGGATGGCGG
Source organism: Paracoccus everestensis (assembly GCF_021491915.1). NCBI lineage: Bacteria > Pseudomonadati > Pseudomonadota > Alphaproteobacteria > Rhodobacterales > Paracoccaceae > Paracoccus > Paracoccus everestensis. Next base: position 123,450 of record NZ_CP090836.1, read on the forward strand.
CCCCGGCTGACCAGATCGGCCACGGTGATGCCCTCGGGGGCGATGGGCGATTGCGGCAACAGGCCCATCACCTGCGCCACGCGGCGGGGCGCCATGCGGTGGATCGCCTTGCCGTCCAGAAGCACCCGGCCCGCGCGCGGGAACAGCAGCCGCGACATGGTGCGCAGCAGGGTCGATTTCCCGCAGGCATTGGCGCCGACAATGGCGGTGATCCGTCCCGGCAGAACCTCCAGGTCCAGATCCTGCAGGATCGTCCGGTCGCCATAGCCCGCCGAAAGCCGATGGACGGAAAGGGAATGATTGCTCACAAGGATCCTCCGGCGCGGTTCACGCGCACGATCAGCCAGATCAGGTAGGGCGCGCCCAGGGCGCCGGTGACGACCCCCACGGGAAAGCGCGTGGGCAGCAGGAACTGGCCGATGTAATCGCCCCCCAGCACCAAAAGCGCCCCGACGAGGCCCGAGGGGATCAGGACCGATCCATTCGGGCCCAGGATGCGCGCGGCGATCGGGCCGGACAGAAAGGCCACAAAGGCCACAGGGCCGGTGATGGCGGTGGCGACCGCGATCAGGCCCACTGCGGACAGGATCACCAGCATCCGCGTGGCGGCGACATTCGTGCCAAGCGCGGCCGCCGTATCGTCGCCCAGGCGCAGCGATTCCAGGTCGCGGCTGCGGCTGACCAGCAGCCCGCCGAAGACCGCCAGCGACGCCAGCATCGGCAAGGCCTGGGACAGTTGCGCGCCGTTCACGCTGCCTGTCAGCCACCGCATCGCCTCGGCCAGATCCCAGGACGGCGCGCTCGTCAGGACATAGGCGATGAAGCTGTCCAGCATGGCCGAGACGCCGATGCCGACCAGGATCAGGCGCGTGCCTGCCACGCCCCCCTGGAAGGACAGCCCATAGATCAGCAGCGCCACGCCCAACCCGGCGATGACCGCGAAGATCGACACCACCGGCCCGTCGAGTCCCAGGACCACGATGGCAAGAACCGCCGCAGCACTTGCCCCCCGGCTGATGCCGATGATGTCGGGACTGGCCAGCGGGTTGCGCAGCATGATCTGGAAAGCGGCGCCCCCCAGGCCGAAGGACAGGCCTGCAAGTACCGCCAGGACCGCGCGAGGCAGCCGCAACTGGCCCACGGTGAAGGATTGGCCGGGCACGTCCTCGCCTGCCAGAACCCGCAGCACGGTTTGCGGGGAAACAAAGGACTGGCCCAGCATCAGCGTCAGCGCAAACCCGGCCAGCAGCAAGATCAGCGCCCCGCCGACAACCGCCCTGCGGCGCCTGGCGCGGCGCAGGCGGCCGGAGGCGATCAGGTCGATAAAGGTCATAATTCCCGCACCCGGGCGCGGCGCACGATCCAGATGAAGAAGGGCGCGCCGACAAAGGCGGTGACGATGCCCACATCCAGTTCGCCGGGGCGGGCGATCAGGCGGCCCGCGATGTCCGACGCGATCAGCAGGCACGCCCCCGCCAGGGCCGAGAACGGCAGCAGCCAGCGGTGATCCACGCCCACCAGAACGCGGCACAGATGCGGCACGATCAGGCCCACGAAGGCGATCGGCCCGCAGACCGCCGTGATCGCCCCGCATAACAGGATCGCGCCCAGGGCGGCCAGCCCGCGTGCAACCGCCACGCGTTCACCCAGGCCAGCAGCCATCTCGTCCCCCAGGGCCAGCAAATTCAGCTTGCGCGCGCAGGCGAGGCTGATGGCAAGACCCGCCGCCAGGAAAGGCAGCACCGGAACCAGGCGCGCAAAGGTCGCGCCGCCCACGCCGCCCACCTGCCAGGATTGCAGTCCCCCCGCGACATCGCCCCGCGACAGCATGATCGCCAGCACCAGCGACAGGAACGCGACCGAGGTCGCGACCCCCGCAAGCGCCAGCTTCAACGGCGTCGGCCCCCCGCGTCCCAGAGACCCGATGGCATAGACAAAGACCGCCGTGGCCCCCGCGCCCCCGATGGCCACCCAGATATAGGCCTGGGCGGACGCGATCCCGAAAAAGGCCACCGCCACCGCGACGGCCAGGGCCGCGCCCAGGTTCACCCCCAGAATCCCCGGATCGGCCAGCGGATTGCGCGTCACGCCCTGCATGATCGCCCCCGCAAGGCCAAGCGATGCCCCGGCAAGCGCGGCCAGAACCGTGCGCGGGATCCGCGCGGCCACCGACGCCTGGCCGATGGTGTCCACTTGCCCCCGCAACGCGGCGGCGATGTCGTCCAAGCCCACGTCCCGCGTGCCAACGGCCACCGACAGCGCACACAGCATCGCCAGCAGCCCCAGCATCGCGGCCAGCCAGACCGCGCGGACGGGGTTCGACCGGGGCGCAACGGCGGCGCGCGGCAAGGGGCTGGCGGTGCCGGTCATCATTCGGATTTCTGCGCGGCCCCGGCCAGCAGGGCGGCGTAATCGTCAAGCACCCAGGGCAAGCCCAGCGGCGTGGGGTTGGCGGCATTGCCCGCAGGGTCGTTCTTCAGCATTACGATGGCGCCATTGGCAACGGCGGGCATATGCCTGAACAGGGGATCGGCGCGCATCGCCTCCAGCAACGGCTGGCCGCCATAGGTCACGACGATGTCCACGTCGTCAAAGGCATCGATCCGTTCCGCGCTGATGGATCCGAAGAACTGCCCGGGCTGCGTCGCCTGCGTCACGCTTGCCGGCATCGACAGGCCCAGATCCCCGAAGAACTTCACCCGCGTGTCATGGGCGCTGTAGAAATTGATGACGGACAGGTTCGTGGTGTCCAGATGCGTCACGAACATCGCGGTCTTGCCCGCCAACTGCGGGTGGCGGGCGACCGCCTCGGCGATCCGGGCATCCATGCGGGCGATCAGGGCATCGCCTTGCGCCGCCATGCCCATGCCCGCGCTGTTCATGCGGATCATCTGCCGCCATTCGGTCGTCCATGCCCCGTCGGGATAGGCCACCACCGGCGCGATCTGTGACAGGGTGTCGTAATCGGCCTGGCTCAGGCCGGAATAGGCGGCCAGGATCACGTCGGGCCGGGTCGCCGCAACCCCTTCAAAGTCGATGCCGTCGCCTTCGTCGAAAAGGACGGGGGTGTCGGCGCCCAGCTCGGCCAGCCTTTCCTCGACCCAGGGAAGGACGCCGTCGCCATCGTCATCGCCGTAATTTGCCGCGGCCATGCCCACCGGCACGATGCCAAGCGCCAGAGGAACCTCGTGGTTGCCAGAATTGACGGTCGCCACCCGCTGCGGCCTTTCCGTGATCGTGGTGGTGCCAAAGGCATGGGGGATGGTGACGGGAAAGGCCGCCTCCTGGGCCGGGGCGATGCCCGCGCCAAGACACCAGGCCAAGGGAAAGGCAAGCGGACGAAGATGGGTGGGCATCGGATCTCCAATCGCGGTCAGGTGCGGATTGCCCGGCACCGCCCCGGTCCGTCAAGGCGTTCGGGCACCGGGCGCGGGCGCGTCCCGGCACATTTCCATGGATTCTGACAAAAACCGTAGGAATCTACAAGACGAGCTTTGCCCCGTGGATTAAGACGCGCGCCAACGCAACCCAGCGCCATCCTGCGGCCAACTGCCAAGGGGGCCGCAGGTCTGCCCTATCGCAAGCCACCGGTATCCCCGGAAGCCAACAGCAAAAACAAAAACGCGGGACTTCGAACCTTGGCACATGACGTTTCTTATGGCGGCCGCAATCTGATTGCCCTTCTGCTGGGCTGCACGGCGCTGATCGCATCCCCGGCCGGGGCGCAGGACACCGGAACCGGGACCGAGGATGCGCCTTATCGCCTGTCTCCGATCCTGATCAATGCGGACGGCCAGGCCGACGACGACGCGAATTCGATTGTCGCGCAGGAGCTGTGGACCGGCGGCAAGGTGGCAACCAGCATCCTGGACACCCCTGCATCGGTGTCCGTCATCACCGAAAAGGAAGTCCGCGACCGCGACGCCGACACGCTGGAGGAAGTGCTGAGCTATTCGGCCGGCATCCACACCGACTTTTACGGGACGGACGACCGGAATGAATACTTCCTGGTCCGCGGGTTCCAGGCCACGACCTATCGCGATGGGCTGACCCTGGGATCCATGCGCAGCGTGCGCGAGGAACCCTATGCTTTCGAGCGGACCGAGGTGATCCGCGGCGGCAACTCGACGCTGTTCGGCACATCCGATCCAGGCGGCACGATCAATTTCGTGACCAAGCAGCCGCGCTTCGAGCGGTTCGGAGAGGTGTATGGATCCGTGGGATCGCCGCGCAATGCGGAATACGGGTTCGACGCGGGGGACGTGCTGAACGCGGAAGGGACGCTGGCCTATCGCGTGACGGGCAAGGTGCAGGACGGCGAACGGGACTATGACCATTCGCGGAACGACAGCCGCTTCCTGATGGGCGGCCTGTCCTGGCAGCCCAGCACCGCCACGACGCTGAGCGTGATCGCTGATTACCTCAAGCGCGAGAACACCCCCAACAGCGGCGGCTATCCGCTGGACCGCGAATACGACCGCGACCTGTTCTTCGGCGAGCCTGACTTCAACTATCAGAACGTCGAGCGCGCCAGCATCACTGGCCTGTTCGAACATGACTTTGACAATGGCCTGAACCTGCGCGCGAACCTGCGCTATAGCGATCTGAAAAGCGACTTTGGCTATGTCTATCTGTCCGACAGCCCGGCACGGACAGGCACGGTCGTGGACCGCTGGTATTTCGGCGGCGACAACACTGCCGAGGAACTGATCGGCAACGTCATTCTGCAATATGACCGCAGCTTTGACCGTTTCGACAGCAGCACCGTGGCCGGACTGGAATTCCGGGACGCGTCGACCACCAGCGCGCCGTTCTTCGGGGCCTATACCCCGATCGACATCGCAAATCCGGTCTATTCGGGTGCGCCGGGCAGTCTGGCAGCGCCTTACGAATTGCGAGACAACGATTACAGCACGCAATCGCTGTTCTTGCAGCAGAACCTGTCCTTCGACGACCGCTTCATCGCGACAGTCGGTCTGCGCCACGACTGGCTGGACATCGAGGAAACGCTGAACGGCGTGAACGCCAGCGACGAATTCTCGGAAACCTCGATCCGTGGCGCGCTGACTTACAAGATCAACAGCGAGATCTCGACCTATGCCAGCTATGTCGAATCCGTGGCCCCTCCGGGCATCGGCGTCGAACCGGAACGGGGCGAGCAATACGAATTGGGCATTAAGTATCAGCCGCTTGGAACGAATGCGCTGTTCTCGGCCTCGGTCTATGACCTGCGCAAGAACAACGTCACCGTGGCTGTGGTCCAGCCAGACGGCAACATCACGCGCGAACTGGTAGGCGAACAGCGCGTGCGCGGGATAGACCTGGAAGGCAAGGCGGAAGTGGCAAACAACCTGGACGTGATCGCGTCCTATTCCTACATGAAATCAGAAGTGCTGCGGTCGGACCCAATCCGGGGCGCGGATGTGGAAGGAAACGAGTTTTCCGAGGTGCCGAACCACATGGCATCCCTGTGGGTGAACTATACCCTGCCGGGCACCGAAACCCGCGGCGACATGACCTTCGGCCTGGGCGCGCGCTACATCGGGTCGTATTACTTCGCGATCTCGAACGCCACGGGCAAGGCCGATGCGTCGACCACGCTGGATGCGGCCTTCAGCTACCAGGTGCAGGACAATACCAGCCTGGCCGTCAATGTCAGCAACCTGCTGGACGACCAGCACGTCGTCGGGCGTGGCACGGCGGATTACTACAACCCCGGCCGCGAGATTTCCGCGACCCTGCGCCACCGCTTCTAAGGCCCCTTACCTCGGCGCCTGCATCCGCCGCCACGCGGCGGGTGTTTCGCCCGCGACCTGCCGAAAGGCGCGTGTCAGGTGCGCCTGGTCCGAAAACCCCAGTTGCGCCGCGACATCGGCCACGGTCAGGTCGCTTTGCGCCAGCAGGTGTTGGGCAAGGGCGATCCGCTGGCCCAACTGCCATTGCAGGGGTGTCTGCCCGGTGGTCTGCTTGAAGACCGCCGCGAACCAGCTTTCCGACAGACCGACGGTCGCGGCCATCTCTGCCACGGTCATGCGGCGGTCCTGCCGGTCCTTCAGCGCCGCCGCCAGCTTGCGCATCTGCGCAGGCGCCAGCCCGCCCGAGGCGCGGTCATGGCGTTCGGCGGGGATCTCCAGCAGACCCGTGGCGATGCTGCCCACCAGGCTTTCGGCAAATACCGGATGGCGGCTGGGCTGCGACACCTCGTCAACCAGCAGCCGGACCAGGGTCGCCAGGGCGGGCACGTCCTGGGTTTCGACCGGGCGGCGCAGGACGGACAGCGCATCCGATGCGCCAATGGAGGGGCCCAGGAAGCGCAGCAGCCGGTCGCGGTGGATATGCAAATCCAGATGCGAAAAGCGATGCGCGGCGGTGAAGCTGGACCAGATCGGCACGCCCGCCGGGACATACAGGGCGCGCATCATCGGTCGGGCATGGGCCGCCACCCCGGCATCGCAGTTCGACATCAGGATATGGGACGACACGTCATTCAGGAAGAACACGATGCGCGGGTCGGGCGATAGGTAATATCCCCTTGCGCCCGCCGCGCCCTCGGCCTGCCAATAAACGCCGACCATGCCGTCCAGGCCCCGCCAGCGGACCGGAACCGTGGGCCGGATGCCCTGGGTGCAGCAGGTCATGGTATGGCGATAGCCCATCTATCCGTTTTCGTATTGTTGACTGAATTTGTTCAGTATATGAAAATTGCAATTATGGAAAGGGGCGCGCCATGTCGCATCTGCGCAACCACCGGAATTCCGGCATCATTCCCATGGCCTCGGGCGCGGCTGCGGCGGCCTTGAAGGCCCGCGCCGCCGCCTGGGACGTGCCGCTTGTGGAAACTGCCGAGGCGCTGAGCCTGTTTGTCTGGGGCTGCGAATTGCGCCTGGTGCCGGGCGGCAATGATGTCCGCATCGAACTGGCCGCCCCCGAGGCCCGGCTGATCGGCAGCCTGCAGGACAGCGCGACCGAACTCTTTGCCGAAGCGGGGCTTGAGGTCCGCTGGGACCGTGTCGATGCGGGCGCCCTGGCGCCGGGCCTGTCGCTGATGCGCGTCCTGTCGGTAACGCAGCAGTCCCCGGGCTTTGTCCGGGTCCGCCTGACAGGACCGGATGCGGCGCGATATGGCCGGCCGGCGCGGATGCGCTGCACCGGCCGGTCTATACCGTGGCAGACCAAGGGAACGACTGGCTGGATTTCGACATCTTCCGCCATGCCGGCAGCCCGACCTGCGACTGGGCGCTGTCCGGCCCGCAAGGCAGCACGGTCGGCATCATCGGGCCCGGCGGCGGATGGTGCCCGGACGCGGAACGCCTGCACCTGTTCGGCGATGAAACCGCGCTGCCGGCCATGACCCGGATGCTGGATCTGGCCCCGGGCGAGGTCACGGCCCATATCCGGACCGCTTGCCACGACCTGGGACCGTTGGCTGACGACCCGCGCGTCGCGCGCTGCGACGATCTGCTGGCGGCCTTGGCCGGGGCCGACTTGGGTTCAGGCAGCTTTGTCTGGTTCGCGGCCGAGGCGGCGCAGGCACGCCAGGCCCGCAAGCACCTGATCGAACGCGGCATCGACCGCAAGGATTTCCTGTCCGCCGCCTATTGGGGCTAAGCCGCCAGCCGGGCATAGATCCCGCCCTGGGCGATCAGGTCCGCATGGCTGCCGATTTCCGCGATGCGGCCCCCGTTCATCACCACGATGCGGTCGGCATTGCGGATCGTGCCCAGCCGGTGCGCGATGACCAGAGTCGTGCGCCCCACCGCAAGCGCATCAAGGGCCTGCTGGATCTCGCGTTCGGTCTGGCTGTCGAGCGCGCTTGTCGCCTCGTCCAGGATCAGGATGGGGGGGTTCTTCAGAAAGGCGCGCGCAATGGCCACGCGTTGTTTCTGCCCGCCCGACAGCATCACGCCGCGTTCGCCCACGACCGTGTCCAGCCCGTCGGGCAGCGATTCGATCATCGTTGTCAGTTGCGCCTGGGCTGCAGCCTGGCGCACGTCGTCGTCGGTCGCGCCAAGCCGGCCATAGGCGATGTTCTCGCGCAGGGTGCCGCCGAACAGGAACACGTCCTGGCTGACCAGCCCGATCTGGCGGCGCAGGCTGTTCAGCCGCAGGGCGGACAGCGCCAGCCCGTCCACGGTGATCCGGCCCCGCGTGGGTTCGTAAAATCGCGGCAGCAGCGCCAGAAGCGTGGTCTTGCCCGCGCCCGACGGGCCGACAAAGGCCACCGTTTCCCCGGCACGCACGTCCAGGTCGATGCCGTCCAGGATCGTGCGGCCTTCGTCATAGGCAAAGCCCACGCCCTCGAAGCGGATATCGCCGCGAAGGGCCGGCGCCTCGACGGCGTCCGGCGCATCGGTGATTTCGGGATCCGTCGCCAGCAGTTCCTGATACCGGCGAAACCCCGCGATGCCGCGCGGATAGGTTTCGATCACGGCGGCGATCTTTTCCAGGGGACGGTAAAAGACACCGACCAGCAGAAGGAAACCCACAAAGCCGCCGGTGGTCAGTTCGCCCGACAGCACGAAGCCCGCGCCCATCACCATCACGATGACCTGCACCAGCCGCAGGCCCATGTATTGCAGGGCGTTCGACGTAGCCATCACGCGATAGGCGTCCAGCTTGGCCTGGCGATAGCGGGCGTTGTCGGCGGCGAACAGGTGGTTCTCGTGCGCCTCGTTGCCGAAGGCCTGGACGACGCGGACGCCGCCCAGGGCTTCCTCCAGCCGGACGTTGAAATCGCCCACGCGGGAATAGATGGCCCGCCAGGTCTGCGTCATCCGCCCGCCATAGACGATCACCAGGGCCAGCATCGCGGGCACGATCAGCGCCACGATCACCGCAAGCTGCGGGTTGATCCAGAACATCAGCGCGAAAGCCCCGACAAAGGTCATCAGCGCGATAAAGGCATCCTCGGGCCCGTGATGGGCAACCTCGCCGATTTCTTCCAGGTCGCGGGTCACGCGCGCGATCAGCTTGCCGGTGCGGGCGCGGTCGTACCACCGCCAGGACAGGCGCGTCAGGTGGTCGAAGGCGCGGGCGCGCATTTCCGTCTCGATGTTGATGCCCAGCTTGTGGCCCCAATAGATCACCACCGTCAGCAGGCCCGCATTGGCCGCATACAAGGCCAGCAGGCCCACGGCGGCTGCCACGGTCAGCGTCCAGTTGCCCTGTGGCAGCAGGTGGTCGATAAAGGCGGTCACGGCCAGCGGAAAGGCCAGTTCCAGAAGGCCCGACAGCACCGCGCAGCCGAAATCCAGCCAGAACAGTCCCATGAATGGCCGGTAATAGGAAAAGAACTGGCGCAGCATGGAGCGATTCCTTCAGGCGGGTCTTGCCCGGACGCGGCGGCGGCTTGTCATGCCCGGCGCCCGGGCGTCGATCCGCCTCTTGCCACAATGGCCCGCCAAGCGCCAGAACTCGGCCTCAGGCGAAGTCCTCGGGCAGCGCCCGCGGCCTGGGACCGCCGGTCGCCCAGTCCAGCAGTTCCGCCGTATGGACAACCGGAACCCCCGTGCCCGATCCGATCTGCATCATGCAGCCGATGTTGCCCGCGCTGATGACCTGGGGACGAGTGGCCTCCAGGGTGGCGACCTTGCGGGCCTTGAGTTCGGCCGAGATCGCGGGCTGCATCAGGTTATAGGTGCCGGCCGATCCGCAGCAGATATGGCTGTCCCTGGGTTCCAGCACGGCAAAGCCCGCATCCGCCAGCAACTCCTTGGGCGTGGCCTTGATCCCCTGGCCGTGCTGCAACGAACAGGCGGCGTGATAGCCGACCCGCAGGGGCGGGGCATGGGTGGCGTCCTGCAGCCCCAGGTCGGCCATGACCTCGGTGATGTCCCGGGCCAGGGCTGCCACGCGGGCGGCGTCGGCTTCCAGCGGGTCGCCTGCGAACATATGGCCGTAATCCTTGACCGTGGTCCCGCAGCCCGAGGTGTTGATGACCACCGCGTCCAGGCCGTCGCCGTCGATTTCCGCCTTCAGCGCGCGGATATTGGCCGCGGCAAAGGCATGGCTTTCGGTTGTGCGGCCCATGTGGTGGGTCAGCGCGCCGCAGCAGCCGAGGCCCTTCGGGATCACCACCTCACAGCCATGGCGGCGCAGCAGGCGGATGGTGGCGTCGTTGATGTCGGTGTTCAGCGCCCTTTGCGCGCAGCCCACCAGCAGCGCCACGCGCTTGCGGCGCGTGCCTTGGGCCGAAAAGACCTGCGGGCGGTCGTTCAGGCTGGGCCGCGGGATGTCGCGCGGCGCCATGTCCAGCATCGCCCGCAGCCGGGGGTCTGGCATCAGGCGCCGGAACGGGCGGCCCAGTTTCGCGCCACGCAGCGCCAGCCGGAATCGGCCGGGATAGGGCAGGATCTTCGCCAGCATCCACCGCAGCAGCCGGTCGGGCAGGGGGCGGCGATAGTTTTCCTCGATATAGTCCCGTGCGTGATCGACCAGGTGCATATAATGGACACCCGACGGGCAGGTGGTCATGCAGGACAGGCAGGACAGGCAGCGGTCGATGTGCTGGACGGTCTTCGGATCCGGCACGCGGCTGTTTTCCAGCATGTCCTTGATCAGGTAGATCCGTCCGCGCGGGCTGTCCAGTTCGTCGCCCAGAACCTTGTAGGTGGGGCAGGTGGCGGTGCAGAAGCCGCAATGGACGCAGGTGCGCAGGATGTCATTGCTGCGCGCGGTCAGCGGGTCGGCCAATTGCTGGGCTGTAAAGGTTGTCTGCATGTCACGCGTCCATCAGGCCAGGGTTGAGGATGCCCGCCGGATCAAAGGTCCGCCGCAGCCCGTCTTGCAGGCGCGCAACCGCGGCTGGCAAAGGTGGAAAGGCCGGGCCTTGGACGCCTGCGCGGCGGATCAGGGTGGCATGGGGCGCAAGGCCGCGCGGATTGCCGGGACCGCGATACCAGATCAGCCCGCCCCCCCAGTCCAACGAGCAGTCGCCCCCAATTGCCCGCAGCCCGGTGCAGATGCCGGGCGCATCGGTGGGCTTGCACAGGATCCGCCACAATGGCCCGCCGGTCGCGAAATGCGCCGCGTCGCGGATGTCGTCCCAGGGCGCGTCGTCCACCACCTCGGGGCGGTGTTCCGCCAGCAGCGCCAGCAGCCGGTCCCGGCGATAGGCCAGCTGGCCTTCTAATCCTTCGAGGCGCAAAAAGGCCGTGCCGCCGACATGAACGGCGCCGGAAACCTCGAACGGGGTGGACAGCGCCGTCGTGAAGATGCGCAGGGCGGTGGTTTCGGTCACGCCGGGAAAGGCCAGCGTGGTGCGTGCAGGCAGCAGGGGCAGGGTCTTCAGCACGACCTCGGTCAGGACGGCCAGCGTGCCATGCGATCCGGCCAGCAGCTTGGACAGATCCAGGCCGGTGACGTTCTTCATCACCCGCCCGCCGTTTTTCAGAAAGCGGCCGCGCCCATCGACAAAACGCACCCCAAGAAGGTGGTCGCGGCAGGCCCCGGCCAGCAACCGGCGCGGGCCGCTGGCATTGGCGGCGACCATTCCGCCCAGGGTGGGCGTGCCGTTCCGGCCCAGGATGCGGCCCGGATCGGGCGGATCAAAGGCCAGCGCCTGTCCTTCGGCAGCCAGCATGGCCCGGACCTCGGGCAGGGGGGTGCCGGGACGGGCGATCAGGGTCATTTCGGCGGGGGAATAGGTCACGACGCCGGACAGGCGCGCCAAGGACAAGGGTTCGCCGGGACCGGGGTTTTCGACCCGCGTGCCGCCACCCGCGATGCGCAGGGGGGTGCGGCGGGCATGGCTGTCGGCCAAGATCTCCGAAACTTCGGCCTCGGTGGTGGGGGCAAGATCCAGGGCAATGCTCATTCCGCAGCCCTCGCCCGGTGGGTGGCGCTTGCGTCCAGCGGAAAGACCTTGGCCGGGTTCAGCAGCCAGTCGGGATCGAACACGTCCTTGACCTGCATCTGGATCGTCAGGTCATCGGGCGCATATTGATCGCCCATCAGGTCGCGCTTTTCCACGCCCACGCCATGTTCGCCGGTCAGGCAGCCGCCCACCTGAACGCACAGGCGCAGGATGTCGGCGCCAAAGGCCTCGGCCCGGGCCAGATCGCCGGGGGTGTTGGCGTCGAACAGGATCAGCGGGTGCATATTGCCATCGCCCGCGTGAAAGACATTGGCGACCTCCAGCCCGTGTTGGCGCGACAGTTCCCCGATCCGGCGCAATGTATAGGGCAGTTGGCCCACCGGCACCGTACCGTCGAGGCAGATGTAATCGCCCAAGCGCCCCATGGCGCCAAAGGCCGACTTGCGGCCCTTCCAGATCGCCAGCGCCTCGTCCGCGTTGCGGCTTTCGCGGAACTCGACCGGGTTCAGCGCGTCCGCGATGGCGCGGATGCGGGCGATCTGGTCGTCGATCTCGGCGCGCGATCCCTCGACCTCGACGATCAGGACAGCGGGACAGTCGGGGTATCCGGCCTTGGCGAATGCCTCGACCGCGCGCAGGCAGGGTTCGTCCATGTATTCGATGGCGACCGGCAGCACGCCCGACCGGATGATGTTGGCCACACATTCGCCCGCAACCTCGGGGGAACCAAACCCGATCAGCACCGGCCGCGCGCCTTCGGGGCGGGGCAGGATGCGCAAGGTGGCCTCGGTAACGACGCCAAGCTGGCCTTCGGATCCGCAAAGGATACCCAGCAGATCCAAGCCCGCCGGTCCCATCTCTGGCCCGCCCAGTTCCACGACCTCTCCGGTCGTCAGCACAACGGTCGCGCCCAGCAGGTTGTTGGTTGTCACCCCGTATTTCAGGCAATGCGCCCCGCCCGAGTTCATGGCAATGTTGCCGGCGATGGTGCAGGCAAGCTGCGACGAGGGGTCGGGCGCATAAAAGAAGCCCAGGGGTTCCAGTTCGGCGCTGACCGACAGGTTGGTCACGCCCGTCTGTACCCGGACATATCGGTTGTCGGTGTCGATCTCCAGCACCTCGCGCAGGCGCATGGTGCCCAGGATCACGCAATCGGCCGTGGGCAGCGCGCCCCCCGCCAGCGATGTCCCGGCACCGCGCGGCACCACCGGCACGCCCATGCCGCCGCAGACACCCATCACCGCCGCGACCTCGGCCGTCGTGCGGGGCAGGACCACGGCCAGCGGCGGGCAGCGATAGGCGGTCAGCGCGTCGCATTCATAGGCGCGGGTTTCCTGGGGATCGTCGATCACCGCATCGGCCGGCAACACCGCGCGCAACGCTGCCACGATCTGCGGGCCACGGGCAATGATGCGCTGATCGGGCGCTGGCATGGCGATGGACATGGCTTTGCCTTTCTGTTCCCCATGCTGTGGTAAAATAATTTGACCAAGCCTGTCAATTGCGATGGAATGGGCGCGACAACAAGGGTCCGCACCATGACCGAACTGACCATCCGCCCCCAACGCGCGGCCGAGGCCGTGGCCCGCCATATCGAGACGCTGATCCTGGAAGGATCCCTGACCCCGGACGAGGCGTTGTTGCCCGAACGCGATCTGGCGCTGCGGCTGAATGTGTCGCGGCCCACGCTGCGCGACGGCTTGAAGCTGTTGCAGGATCGCGGGCTGCTGGTGGGGGAAAGGGGACGCGGATTGCGGGTCGCGGCCCTGGGCCGGGTCGCCATCACCGATCCGCTGGTCGCGCTTCTGGCCGACCACCCCGAGGTCGAGGATGATTACCTGGATTTCCGCGAGGTGGTGGAAAGCCACGCGGCAGGGCTGGCCGCCGCCCGCGCCACCCCCCTGGACCGTGATCGCATCACCGCCGCCCTGGACGCGATCGAGGCCGCCCATGCCGCAGCCATCCCGGAAAACGAGGCCGAGGCCGATGCCGCCCTGCACCAGGCGATCTATGAGGCGAGCCACAACCTGGTCCTGCTTCAGATCATGCGGGCCTTGTCCGGCAGCCTGCGCAGCAACGTGGCGGCTAACCGGGGGCGGATGTTCACCCTGCCGCAGGTCCGCGACCATCTGCGAAGCCAGCATCGTGCCATCGCGGCCGCGATCCTGGATGGCGATTCCCAGGGCGCGGGGGCTGCAGCCCATGCCCATCTGGCCTATGTCCGCCAGGCTGCCCGCGACATCGCCCAGGCACAGGCCCATGGGGAAACCGCCCGCCGCCGTCACTCAAGCGGCGGCCTGGGCCAGCGGCGATGAATCCTGCAGCCGATCCCATGCGGATGCTGTCGGATGGCGAACTGACCGTAACCCGGCGGCCGGGAATCGGCGGGCCGAACGCCCGATACTGCCTGAGCCTGGACGGCCCGCCAGGGGCACATGCCCTTGCCTGCGACACGGACGGCGTCGATGGCGCGGCCGAGATGGCGGGGGCAGTGATCTGTCCCGGAATCCTGTCGGGCATCCCGGCCGGACGAGCAGAACAAGCCCTGGACGACAACGATGCCCACGGCTTTTTGGCCCCGCTGAATCTGCAGGTTGTAACCGACCCAGTCCTGACAAAAGTCAACAATTTCAGGGCAATCCTGATTTCCCGGCGCCAATCCGGCACCGATTTTCCTTTGGATTGCGATTTGTTAGGCGGAATGTCGGCTGGTTGACACTCTGGCTGGGACAAAAGGTCTATTTGTCATAAGGCGCAGTCGTGGTGCGCTGCAAATTCTGGGTTGAGTGCGAGTTTCAGGCTATCCCGTCGCATCGCAGGATGCGGTGCCCTTGCGGGCCGGGATAGCCATTTTCCTGTTTGATTGATATCGTTTTGTGGTTCACGGGCGGTCAGCCCATTTGTCGATGGACCCGATTTCGATGATCGACCCGGATGATTTTGCCCATCTGTTCCAAGCCCCGATCCTGACAGGGCTGACGCGCAATCAGAAACACGCGCTTCTTTCGGCCTGCACCTCTCGCCTGCTGAAACCCTCGACCTATGTCCTGCGCCAGGGCGAGACGACGCAGGGCAGCTATTTCATCGCCTCGGGCCGGGTCGAGGTTTGTTATGTGGACAGTTCAGGCAACCAGGTGATCGTCCACATCGCCACCCCGGGCGAGATGCTGGGCGAGGTCGAGGCCCTGTCGGGCCGCCCTTGCGCGGCCAGTTGCCAGACCCTGACGGACGCGACGGTGCTGTTCTGCCCTGCCAAGGCGCTTTACACCCATGTCCCCCCGCAGATCCTGATCCCGAACCTGTGCACCTTGCTGCATGACCGGCTGATGCGCGAAAACCGCAACAGGACGGCGGATCATTATTACAGCGCCGACCAGCGGATCCGGCTGTACCTGCGCGACCTGACCAGCGAAGCCGAGGACTCCGTTCGAATCAGCCAGTCGCAACTGGGCGTCGTGATCGGCTGTTCGCGACAGACGGTGAACAAGATGCTGGGCGAATTGCGTGACGAGGGCGTTATTGAACTGGGGCGCAACGCGGTCCGGGTGCTGGACCGCGCCCGGCTGGCCGATGGCGCCCCGGTGATCGAATGATCAGCGCAGATCGGCGATGACGCGGCCATCGTTGGGCAGGGTGCCGGGGGCCACCACCTCGACTGATCCTTTCAAGCGGGTAATCTCGGCCAGTTTGTCGGCCAGGGTTGCGGCCAGGGTGCTGTCGGAATGCTCGGCCAGCAGATGCATCTGGTCCTGTTCGCCCGCACGGCTGATTTCCAGCCGCAGGCGTTGGCAGCCCGGAACGGCCCGCCCGATGGCCGCGATCTGTTCGGGGCGCACGAACATTCCCTTGACCTTGGCCGCCTGATCCGCACGGCCCATCCAGCCCTTGATGCGGCGCGCGCCCGTGCCGCCCGCGATGATCGCCGACATATCGCCCGTGGCAAAGCGCAGCAGCGGGTAATCGGCCTCCAGGCGCGTCACCACGATCTCGCCCACCTCTCCGTCCGGCACCGGATCGCCCGTGCCGGGGCGGACGATTTCCACGATGACCCCGTCGTTCAGCACCATGCCCGGCCCGCCATCCTCGAAGGCGACGATGCCCAGGTCGGCGGTGCCATAGCACTGGCTGACCGCCATCCCGCGCCCCGACAGTTCGGCGCGCAAGGAATCGGGCAGGGCCGCCCCCGTGACCATGCCCACCTGAAGGCAGGAACGGTCCACGCCGGTTTCGTCGGCCTTGTCCAGGATGATCTTGAGGAAATCCGGAACGCCCACATAGACGCGCGGGCGATACTGGGCGATGGCCGTCATCTGGTCGGCGGTGTTGCCCGGCCCGGCCGGGATGACGGGGCAGCCCAGGGCTTCGGCCCCTGCCTCGAAGATGAACGCGGCGGGCGTCAGGTGATAGGAGAAGGTGTTGAGGATCACGTCACCCCCCTGCACCCCGGCGGCGGTCAGGGCGGCAGCCGATCCCCACCAGTCCCGCCCGCGCCCCTCGGGGTCGAAGATCGGCCCGGGCGATACGAACAGGCGGCGAAGTCCGCTGACGGGGTTGCCGTTGAGACCGCCAAAGGGCGCCCCCTTGGCCTGCAAGTCCAGCAGGTCCGACTTGCGCAGCACCGGCAGGCGCGCCAGATCGGTCAGGCTCTCCAAGGGCGCATCGGGCAGGTCGGCCCAATGGGATTGCGTCGCACGCATCCGCGCCAGTTGCGCGTTCAGGCGGTCAAGCGTGTCCTGCCCGCGCGTGTCGCGGGCGTGGTCAGGATCGGCGGTCATGGGATGCCCTCAAGCCAGCCAGCGCTTGCGCCGGCGATAGTGTTTGACGTTGCGGTAATCGGTATGTTCCGCCCCGCCCAGATAAAAATCCTGCACGTCGGGGTTCGATTTCAGAACCTCGGCCGCGCCCGACATGACGACCTGCCCTTGTTCGATCAGATAGGCGCGGCTGACGATGTCCAGCGTCGCCGCGGCGTTCTGTTCGACCAGCAGCACAGACATGCCCTGTTCGGCGTTGATCGTGCCGATGATGCCGAAGATTTCCTGCACCAGCAGCGGCGACAAGCCCAGGGACGGCTCGTCCAGCATGATCAGCTTGGGTTCGGTCATCAGCGCCCGGCCGATGGCCAGCATCTGCTGTTCGCCGCCCGACAGATAGCCTGCCTTGGACTTGATGCGTTCCTTGAGGCGCGGGAAATAAGCATAGACCTGTTCGCGAAGCTCGTTGAAGCGCGCCATGCTGCGCCCGCGATAGGCGGCAACCAGGTTTTCGTCCGGGGTCAGGTGGCCGAAGATGCGCCGGCCTTCCAGAACATGAACCAGCCCGCCCGCCACGCGTTCGGGCGCGCCCATGTTCAGAATGGACCGATCGCCCCAGCGGATTTCGCCCCGGGTGACCAGCCCGCGCTCGGGGCCAAGCAGCCCCGAGATGGATTTCAGCGTCGTCGATTTGCCCGCGCCGTTCGATCCCAGAAGGGCGACCATCTCGCCCTCGCCAACCTCAAGCGAGACACCCTTGATGGCAAGGAAGACCTTGTCATAGATCACCTCGATGTTTTCTAGGATCAGCGCGGGCATGGCGTCAGTGCCCCGCCTTGTAGTCTGCGGCCGATTTCTCGATCACCTCGCGGATCAGGTCGGGATAGGCCGCGTGCCATTCGCTGACCGGCACCCATTTCTCGCCGTCCCATTCCGATACCCGACCCGCGCCGCCGCCCTGGTGGTCCTCGGCGGTATAGGTGACGGGCGGCATCAGCCCTTCGGCGTCATAGCCCGCGATCTTCTCGAAGCCCGCCTTCAGCGTTTCGCCGGTCAGCGGCTGCCCGCCTTCCAGGCCTAGGCGCGCGGCCTCGACCGCGACGGCCATGGTGGCGACGCCCAGGTTGTAATAGCTGGTGCCGACATTGGCGCCTTCGCCCGATCCCTTGCCCGCGTCAATGACCTTTTCCTGGATCCGCTGGATGATCGGATGGTCGGTGCCCGAGGCCGTCGCCTCGAACCGCTTCACGCCCTTCATCTGCGGGCCGACGTTGGCCGCATCGGTTTCGGCCAGCCAGATCACCGAATGGATCTGTTCGGGCGCGATGCCGTTCTGGATGGCGGTGCGCACCGACACGGCCTGCCCGCCGCCCGCGCCCCAGATCAGGACGTAATCGGGGCGATAGCGCCGAACCTCGGACCACGCCGCGGACTGTTCGTTGCCGGGGCTGGCATAGGGGAAGGCTTGGAATTCGAACTTCTCCTGTTCGGCCAGGGCTTCCAGGATCGGGCCGGGCTCGCGGCCGAAGGGGCTGTCGATATGGACGATGGCGATCTTCTTGCCTTCAAGGCCACCGGTTTCCTTCATGTGTTCGATCAGGGCGGCAGCCTGTGCCCAATAGGTGGCAAACATCGGGAAGACATAGGGGAAGACCGTGCCGTCGGATGCGTCGCCGCGCCCATGGGCGGGGGTGATGACCACGTTCTTGTCCGCGCTTGCCTGATCCAGGATCGCGGCGGAAACCGGCGTCGACAGGAAATCGAAGAGAACCGCACCTTCCTCCTTGGCGCGGTTATAGGCCTCGATCCCCCGCTGTGGCTGGTTGCCGGTGTCGCGCACGATGGCGGTGACGGTATCGCCGTCGCCCAGGGTGCCTTCGGCATTCACGAGGGCCAGGTAATCCTGCTGGCCCTGGTTATACTGCCCGGTCACGAAGGTATAAACCGCCGTGAAATCCTGAAGCAGGCCGAACTTGATATCCTCGGCGGCGACGGGGGCGGATAGCCCGGCCACAAGGGCCGTCGTCAGCGCCAGCTTGCGCAGAAAGGTCATGTGTTTTCCTCCCATGTTGTGCGTTCCCCCTCCCAAGGGTCAGCTTCTGGCGTGGCGGAAAGGCCAGACCAGGAAATACTTGCGGATGTTGTCATAGATCTTGGCCAGGCCCAGCGGCTCCAGCAGCAAAAAGCCGATGATCATGGCGCCGTAGATCATCAGGGGCAGGTGCGACAGGAAGTTCTGGCTGACCGGCACCCAGCCATTCGCGGCAAGACCGGATATGATATTCGTCAGGAAGATCGGCGCCAGCAGCACGAAGCCCGCGCCGAGCCAGGAACCGATCACCGACCCCAGGCCGCCCACCAGCACCATGGCGACAAGCTGGATCGAGACGTTGAAGCCGAACTGTTCCGGCGTCACCGCGCGATAAAAGCAGAAGGCTAGGATCGCGCCCGTCACCCCGCCCATGAACGAGGACGTGAAGAAAGCCATCAGCTTGGTCCTGAACGGATCGACCCCGATCACGGCGGCGGCGAAATCCTTGTCGCGGATCGCCACAAGGGCGCGCCCGAACGAGGTCCGCTTGACGTTCATGAAGAACACCGTCAGCAGCACCGCCCAGCCAAGCGCCAGCCAGTAGCGCGAGGCGAGGCTTTCTATGGGGAAGAACAGGAAGCTGACCGCAGGCGTGCGCAGCGTGGCGTGGGCACCGCCTGAAATGGCAGGCACGTTCACCACGACCCAATCGACCAGATACTGCATCGCCAGCGTTGCCATGACCAGGTAAAGCCCCTTCACCCGCAGCGCGGCCCCCCCGAAGATCGCGCCGATCACCGCCGAGATCAGCCCGGACAGCAGCAACGCCAGTTCGAAGGGGATGCCCGCGCGGACCAGGTGGATGGATGCATAGGCGCCGATCGCCATCACGGCGGCAAAGCCGAAATGCAACTGCCCCGCCAGACCCATTAGCAGCGTCAGCGACAGCGCGGCGGCCGACCAGATCACCCAAGGCAGCACATAGCTGCCCAGATACAAGGGCGAGACATAAAGCGGCGCCAGCAGCGCCAGCACCAGAAGCCCGATCACCAACCAGCGGTCCGTGGGGATCTTCCACAGTTTGCGGTCGGCCTCGTAGCTGGTGTGATACGTCCCCGAGAGGCGATAGAACATGGCCTTAGATCCTCTCGATGTCTTCGCGGCCGAATATGCCGAAGGGGCGGACCATGATGGTCAGCAGGATGATCAGCGAGGTGACGACATCGCGCGTCGATCCGCCCGCGATGCTGTCCAGATAGCCGGGGATCACCGTGCCCAGCACGCCCACCAGGATGCCGCCCACGACGACGCCCGGAACCGAATCCACGCCGCCCAGGATCACGACGGCCACAGCCGGGAACAGCAGCGTGGACAGCGTCCAGTCCACCCCCTGCGACGATCCCCACAGCGCGCCCGCGACCACGGCGGCGATGCCCGCCAGGCCCCAGGAAATGCCGATGGCGCGCTCCACGGAAATGCCCACGGCCCAGCTTGACACATGGTCGTCCGACACGGCGCGCAGCTTGGTGCCCGTCCGGGTGCGGAAGAACAGCAGCGAGGCGCCGACCAGCAGCAGCGCGATGATGCCGCCGTAAAGCGAGGTGCGGTTGATGAACACGTCGCCGATGATGATGGGGGCGAAGCCGATGCCCAGGTCGATGGGCTTGGGCGCCGATCCCAAGATGCCCGGCACCATGCCGCGCAGCAGGATTTCAAGGCCCAGCGTCAGCATCACCACCATGATGACCGGCTGGCCCACCATGCGGCGCAGCAGCAGCCGTTCGACCACAAGGCCGAAGCCGAACATGATCGCGGCGGCAATGGGAATGGCGATCCAGACGTTCAGTCCCCAGGCCATGACCATCCAGACCGCATAGCCCGCCGTCATCACCAGGGCGCCCTGCGCCAGGTTCGGCACGCCCGCGGATTTGTAGATCAGCACGAAGCCCAGGGCGACCAGCGAATACATCAGCCCGGTCAGCGCGCCGGAGATAAGCAGTTCCAGGAAATAAGCCATTCAACCGGCCCCCTTCACGTCGGACAGCCGCAGTTCCCGGTCCAAGGATCCGGTCTGGCCGTTTTCATAGGTGATCCGCGCCTTGAAATCGATCTTGTCATGGCCCGCGTTCAACGCCTCGATGATCGGGCCATAGCGGTCGTCGATCACGTTGCGCTTGAGCTTGCGGGTCCGCGTGACCTCTCCGTCGTCGGGGTCGAATTCCTTGTGCAGGTTGACAAAGCGGTCGATGGACAGCCCATGCGGCAGATGCGCGTTCACCGCCGCGATCTCGCCCGAAATCAGGTCATAGATGCGCGGCTGCTGGGACAGTTCGGCATAGGAGGTATAAGGCACGCCATGTTCCTGCGCCCATTGGCCCACCGCCTGAAAGTCGATGCAGACGATCGCCACCAGCATGTCGCGGCCCTGGCCGATGACCGCGGCGTCCTTGATATAGGCGGAAAATTTCAGCCGGTTCTCGATATAGGTGGCGATGAAGCGGGTGCCGTCGCGTTTCTCGACCACCTCGGACACGCGGCCCAGGACGACCAGCTGCCCGTCGGGTTCGATCTGGCCCGCGTCGCCCGTGTGCAGCCAGCCGTCCTGCAAGGCCTCGGCGCTGGCCTTGGGGTTCTGGAAGTAGCCGTCGAAGATGTTGTCGCCGCGCAGCAGGATCTCGCCATGCTCGTCGATCTTCATTTCCACGCCCGGGAAGGGGCGGCCGACCGTGGTCAGCGAGATGTCCTCGGGCTTTTGCGCCACGGCCAGGGCGCAGTTTTCCGTCTGGCCATAGAACTGGCGCAGGTTCAACCCGATGGCGCGGAACCACAGGAACACATCCTCGCCAATGGCCTCGCCCGCCGTATAGGCACGCTTGACGCGGCCCAGGCCAAGCTGGTCGCGGATCGGGCCATAGATCAGCCATTCGCCCAGGAAACGCGACAAGCCGGCGCCCCCAGGCTTGCCGTCCAGGCGCGCGCGTTCGGCAGCCATCGCGCGGGGCATGAAATAGTCATACAGCCGCCGCTTGATCCCGGTGGTTTCCGCGATCCCCACCTGCACGCGGGTCAGCATGGCCGACCAGGCGCGGGGGGATGCAAAATACAGCGTCGGCGCCATTTCCCGCAGGTCGTGCAACGCCGTTTCGTTCGCTTCGGGGATGTTGACGGTAAAGCGCAACTCCATCGCCGCGCCGATGGAAAAGATGAAATCGCCGACCCAGGCCATCGGCAGATACGCCATGTGAACCTCGCCCGCGCCGAAATATCCGGCGGCGGCGGCATTGCGGACGCCCGACAGGATATGGCCGTGCTTCAACGGAATGCCCTTGGGCGCGCCGGTGGTGCCGGACGAATGCATCAGGACCACGATGTCGTGGATGGTGGAACGCGCGATCAGGGACTTGGCAAGGTTCGGATCGGCAGCCAGACGCGCGGCACCCTCGGCCCGGATGGCGTCGAAACCGGCCACGCCTTCCGGTTCCTGCCCCGCCAGCCCGCGCGGATCGTCATAGATGATCAGGCCCAGATGCGTCCAGCGGCCCCTGGCCTCCAGCATCTTGTCCACCTGCTCCTGGTCCTCGGCCACGGCCACGCGGATATCCTCGCGCTCCATCTGCGCGGCCAGTTCCTCGGTCGGCGCATCGGCATAGGCGGGGGACGGGATCGCCCGCAGGCAGGCCGCACCCAGCATCGCGAAATAGAGGTTGGGCCGGTTGTCGCCGATCACCATGACCACGTCGCCGGGCTTCACGCCGCGCGCTTCAAGGCCTGCCGCGAATTCCACCACGGCGCGCAGATAGTCGGCCCAGGTATATTCCTGCCAGATGCCGTGGTCGCGTTCGCGCATGGCGACCTGGCTCGGAACCTCGGCCGCGTTTCGGGCCAGGCGCGCCAGGATCGTGTCGTCAGACCGCCAGTTCGGATGCAGCGCCTGGGCCTGCGCCATGTTCACGGGATCATGCTGCATGGCGGGGCTTTCCGATATAGGCCTCGACCACGCGGGGATCGGCAATGGCCTCGCGCGCCGGTCCCTGGGCGATTTCCTGGCCGTTATTCAGCACCAGAACCCGGTCGCAAAGTGCGGTCACGACATCCATGTGATGTTCGATGATCAGCACGGTCAGGCCCAGGGCCTCCTGGGCATCCAGGATGAAGCGGACCATGTATTCCTTTTCTTCCTGGTTCATCCCCGCCATCGGCTCGTCCAGGACCAGCAGCTTGGGTTCGGCGCACAGCGCCCGGGCCAGTTCCACCCGCTTTTGCAGGCCCAAAGGGATGACATCGACGTGTTCGTCGCGCGCGGGCGCCAGTTGCAGAAGGTCGATCACCTCCTCGACATGGCGGCGGTGGGCGACTTCCTCCTTGCGCGCCCACCAGGGATAGAAGAACGAGGCCAGCGGATTGGGCTTCATGAAGATGTGCCGGCCCATCAGGATGTTGTCCAGGACCGACATCCCGTGGAACAGCGCGACGTTCTGGAAGGTGCGCGCCACGCCCATGGACGCGATGCGGAACGGCTTCAGCCCGTTGATCTGCTGGCCGTCCAGCGTGATGCGGCCTTCCTGCGGCGGATAGAAGCCGGTGATGGCATTGACCAGCGTGGTCTTGCCGGACCCATTGGGGCCGACCAGCCCGAAGATCTCGCCCCGGTTCACGGCGACCGAGACATTCTTCAGCGCGACCACCCCGCCGAACCGGCGGACGATGTTGTCGCAGACAAGGGTGTGATCGCCGCTCATGCGGGCGGGCGTCCGTTCAGTCCGCGCATAGCCTGTCCTCCCAAACAGTCCTGCAGACCGGTTCCTCCTCCGGTCTTGGATCAGGAAAGGCTATCATCGGTTTGGTTTTTGGGTAAACCGAAAAGAATGGCAAAACTGTTTCGGGATTCTTGAAGTGCATCCGAATCTGGTCGATCACCTGCGGGCCTTTTGCGCCATCGCCGACCATGGCAGCCTGACCGCAGCAGCCAGGGAATTGCGGCGGCCGATCTCCTCGGTCAGCTATTCTCTGGCGCAACTGGAACAACAATGCGGCTTTCCGCTGCTGGGGCGCGGCACCAACCGGGCCGAGCTGACGGAACGCGGCCGCGTGCTGCTGGCCGAAGCGCGCAGCGTCGTGGACCGCGCCCGCAGTTTCACCACCCACGCCGAGTCGCTGGAAAAGGGCGAGGAAACGCGTCTGCGGGTCTTGGTCGATGTGCTGTTTCCCCGCGCGGACCTGAACGACGCGCTGCGCGCCTTTGCGACGCATCATCCCCATGCCCAGTTCCAGTTCTTCAATTCGTCGCTGGCGACGCTGTGGGACGACCTGCGGGACGGCAATGTCGATTTCGCCCTGACGCTGGCCGCCGCGATCCCGTCCGACATCGCCGCCCGCCACCTGGGAACCGAAACCCTGGGTCCGGTCTGCGCGGCGGGACATCGGCTGGCGGGATTGCCGCAGCCCCTAGCCATGCGCGCCTTCGACCGGGAACGGCAGATATACTATGTCGGATCCCCGCAGATCGACATGGAAAGGGTGGGGCGGCTGTTTTCGACGGATGTCTGGACGGTGAACGACGTGGAATCCATCAAGTCGATGGTCACGGCGGGCCTTGGCTGGTGCTTTTCCGCCAGCCGCACCTTCGAGGCCGAAATCGCCCGGGGCGAGGTCGTGGCCCTGACCTGCGAGGATATGCAGTTCCACCCTGTCCGCACCGTTGTCGTGGCCTGGCCCGCGCATCGCAGGCCCGGCCCCCTGGGCAGGCGGATGGTGCAGGCCCTGGCCGATCAGTTCGGCCAGGACACCGTGGATATCAGGCCAGAAGCCCGGTAAACCGCAGCATCGCCTTGAGGCTGTCGATGGGCTGCGAGGGCTGGAACAGATGCGGCGACCAGCGGTGCCCGCCGATCTTGGCGTTCCAGTATGAACCGGCGTCGTTGACGACCAGCCCGATCAGCGTGTTGGCGACCAGGTGGCTGCCCAGGGCGCCAAGGTGGTTGCCGCCGACCTGTTCGGCTTCGCGCAGCACATAGAACCACACGGGCGTGGCGGCATCCAGGCCGGGGGCGGTCAGGAAATCGCGCCCTTCGGATACCTGTTCCGGTGTCAGCACGGGAATCGGGCGGTAAAGGCCGGTCGCATTGATCGCCTCGATCACCCCTTGGGCCGAGGGGATGTTCAGCCGGTATCCGCGCCGCAGGTTGCGGCTGGCAAGGCGCTTCATCACCGCAGGGTCGGCGGGCTGGTTGATCATGTCATCTAGCGGCGGGGCCAGATGCGTGTCGATCCTGCGGGCCGAGCGCAGCGGCGTTTCGGCATGGACGAAACGGTCCCATTCGATCACCCAGTTGCCGGGCAGGGACGTCTTGGGATCGGCGGTCAGGGGCGAGGGCATCTTGCCGCTGCCGGTGAACTGGAACAACTGGACAAAGCTGGCAAAGGGCGCGATTTGCCCCGACCCCGCCACGGCCCGCCCGAAGAAGCGGTTGTGGTCATAGCCGCCGCGCACCATCGAATGTCCGAAGCGGAAGCCCGCCACGGAAAATTCCAGCGGCATCGGCATCTTGGCGGGATCCGCAGGCGGATTGTCCGCTAGGAATTCCGCATAAAGCGGGGCGCCGGTTGCCAGAACCTCGTCCACCACATCACCCGCGCAGATCGACGGCAGAAAGGCGTTCAGCACCAGCCACTGGTAATGAAAGCGGGTCAGGCGGCGGGCTTCCTCGAAATCGTTGCCAAGGTCGACCATCCGGTTGTGCAGGCGCAGAAAGGCCACGTGCAGCTGAGCCACCAGCAGGTTTTCGTCGTTCCGCCCGTCGCCGATGATGGCGCGTGTGCGGATCGGCCCGTCGGCATCGACGAAATTGGCGCGCAGATCCGCCGGCAGGGCGTTTAGTTCCGCCGCCGTGATATCGCCCCGGTCCATCAGGAAGCCCAGCCGCAGCAGGTCGGCGGCAGGATCGGCGGGCAGGGGCGGGCGCCCATCGCCGGAATCGGCGGTCACGCCCAGGCGCATCTTGTCGGTAAAGGTCGGATGGCGCATCAGCCCCGCCAGCTTGGTGGCAAAGGCCCCCTGACCCGGCGAATCGCCGTAAAGGCTGTCCAGCGCCAGCGTCCCTTCGCGCAGGTTGTCCAACTTGTCCTCGACCTGGACACGGTCCATGGGGGCGATGTCGCCTGCGATTTCCGAAATGGTCGCGACCTCCCGGTCGGTGTTTGCGGTGATGTCGTGGTCGATGAACTGGCCGAAATAGGTCAGGATCGGCGCCAGCGAAGCGTCTCCGGGGCCTGTGACCTCGGTGGCCATGCTGTCGGCAAGCTGGTCCAGGGCTGCCAGCGTGGCGGGGCTTTCGGGCAGGCCGGGCGCGTCGCGGAACAGATATCGGAAAGCCCCCGGCGCGGTGGACATGGACCGCAGGCTGCCCGCCTCCGGTCCAAGATCGGTCGCACCGTCCACCACGGCGGACAAGGGCTTTACATCCAGGCGTTCCAGTTGGGCGGCGGGGTTTTCCAGGACCGCCGCGCCGCCGGCACGGTCGGCTTCAAGGGCGGCAGGCTGCGGGACGGCGGCATCTTGGACGATCCGCGTTCCGTGGCTGAGCGAGAACAGCATCTTGAACTCCAGGCAATCGTGATCACACCGGCGCAAAGGCTTTGCACCGAACATAAGGGCCGCGGCAGTGCTGCGGTTTGACGGGATATTCAGGAGGTGTTTTGTTTCAACCCGGAAAGACTATCCCGGGTTAAATTAATAACATTAAACTTTATTTAAATCTACGAATAAATGATCAGAATATATCGCCCGTGAAGACGATATATTCTATATTACTTTTTGAATAATTTCAGGCGCTTCCGATATGCGGCAGGTTCATACCGCGCGCGTTGTCCCATCCTCGCGTCGCAGGGCAGGCAGGCCAACGCCCGTCGCGTCGAACCCGCCATCCACGGCCAGGGTCTGGCCGCTGACAAAGCTGGCCTTGTCGGAACACAGGAAGACGATGGCCTCGGCGATTTCCCGCGCCTCGCCATAGCGGTTCAACGGAATGGCGTCGTAATAGGCGCTGATGATTTCGGGCGCGTGGACCGCCATGGCCAGCTTGGTCCTGACCGGGCCGGGGGCCACGCAGTTGACGCGGATGCCCTGTTCGCCCAGTTCGGCCGCGAATTGCTTGGTCAGGTGGATCACCGCGGCCTTCGACGTGCCATAGGCCACCCGCAGCGTGGAGGCGCGCAGCCCCGAAATCGAGGCGATGTTGACAATGGCCCCCCGGGTTTTCGTCAGTTCCGGGATCGCCGCCTGGGTGCAAAGGAACACCCCGTCCAGGTTCGTGGCCATGACCTCGCGCCATTGTTCGAAGGTGGTCTGGTTCGCGCGGGAAAACAGCGCGACGCCCGCGTTGTTGACCAGGGCATCGACGCGGCCCCATTGGCCGACAACCGTGCGGATCACGCCATCGACGCTTTGCGGGTCGGAAATGTCGGCTTCGACCGGCAGGACGTTGTCCATGGGGTCGCAGGTGCGGTGCAGTTCCTCGGCATCGCGGTCAACAACGGCGACGCGCCAGCCCTGTTCCAGGAAAATCTCGGTCGCGGCCAGGCCGATGCCCCGGCAGCCTCCGGTCACGATGGCGACTTTGGCGTCCTGCGTCATTCTTCCGTTCCTTCGATATCGACGATCAGTTCCAGCGTCACGCCGACGGGGTTCAGGCCCCTTTCCAGCGTGCCGCGCATGATGGTGCCTGCGATGTCCACGACCTCGATCGGGACATGAGCGCGGCCCTGGGCAAGCATAGCCCCGTCCAGCCGCAGTTCGGTGGCATGGCAGTCCATTCGGCTGCCATCGGTGAAACGGATATGGTCAATGCTGCCCACGCCATGCAGGCGGGCGTCTGCGATGCCATGGCGGGCGCACAAGGTTTCAATGGCCGTGACCACGTCCTCGCCAGGCCCGATCCGGGCCAGCAGGCCGGTGCCGGTGCCGGTGCCCTGCGGCGTGAACAGGGTAAAGGCGGTTTCCGCGTCCGGCAGCGCCTCGAACCAGGCATCCGGGGCGCCGATGCCGCTGACCCGCGCATCTGCCGCCAGCACCGAATCCAAGGGCAGAAGATGGCCCATCGTCCCGCCCCAGGTGCCGTGACAATGCAGGAAGGGGGCGCCGTCCTTCCAGCCGACCGTGGCCGTGGCCCTTTCGATGGTCACGGGGCCGTCAGGGGCGTGGATGTCCGAATACCAGGCCGCATGGATCCCGTCGGTCGAAGGCGCGGGCAGCACGAAGCGGATCGGATCGCAGGTTGCGCCGTCCAGCCAGACCACGCCGCCCTTGCAGCCCGCATCCGCGAACAGCCGCGCCACCGCCGTCATCACCGTCCGTCCCGCCGGCAGCACGCCCGAAATGCGCTGCAAAGACGCAGGCACTGCCACCGCGCGTTCCGCCGCGCGGGGACCGGGATGGATCATCCGCCCAGAAACCTTGGTATCGCTCATGCGATCATGCCGCGGGCTTCCAGTTCCTCGCGGATCATCTTCTTGGTGATCTTGCCATAGGCCGATTTCGGCAGCGCGTCCCAGAACAGGAACCGCTTGGGCATCTTGTAGCGCGACAGCTTGCCGTTTAGGAAGGCGGCCAGATCCTCCTCGGCCACGGGAGTGTTCGCCACGCAGACCGCCCAGCCGATTTCCCCCCAAAGGGGGTCGGGGACGCCCAGCACCGCGACCTCGGAGATGGCGGGATGGGTGAGGATCTTTTCCTCGATCTCTCGCGGATAAACGTTGGACCCGCCCGAGATGAACATGTCGGACTGCCGCCCGGTGATATAGACGAAGCCCCCTTCATCCATGTGGCCCAGATCGCCCGTGCGGAACCAGCCGTCGCGAAAGGATTTCGCATTGGCATCGGGGTTGTCGTAATAGCCCGCGAAGACGGCGGGCCCGATGCAGCAGATCTCGCCCGTCTCGCCCGGCGCGACCTCATGGCCCCTATCGTCCTGGATCTGGATCTCGATCCCGGTGCGGGCATGGCCGCAGGTGCCGATGCGGGCCGTGGGGCCGTCCTCGGCCTGGTGCAGATGGGCGGGCAGGACGGTGATGTTGCCCGTGACCTCGCCCAGGCCGAAATACTGGACCAGCACCGGGCCGAGCGTCCGCAGCGCCCTCTGCTGGTCAACCCGGTACATCGGCGCGCCTGCATAAATGACATAGCGCAGCGAGGAGGTGTCGGCCTGCGCGGTCGAGGGATGTTCCACCAGCAGCTTCAGGATCGTCGGCACGGTGAACATGGTGGAAACGCGCCATTCCCGCACCAGATCCCAGACCTGCGCCACGTCGAAGCGTTCGCTGGGCAGCAGGATCGTCTTCACCCCCCGCGCCACCTGGGTCAGTTGATGCACCCCCGCGCCATGCGACAGGGGCGCCACCACCAGCGAGGCGTCCTCGGCCGTCAGCCCCGGCATCAGGTCGGCCAGGTGGTTCGTGACCACGAAGGCCATCTGGCCGTGGGTCAGGACGGACGCCTTGGGTCGCCCTGTGGTGCCGGACGTGAAGAAGAACCAGCAGGGATCGTCACGGTCCACCGGGGCCACCTGCGGGCGTTGGCCCATGTGTTCGGCGGTGATCGCTGTCACGTCCGGCCCGAAATCCGCCTGCCCGAAGGCCAGGGTCGTCACGCCGCAGGCCGCCGCGTGGCCGGGGAAGCCCGCGTTGCAGAACATGAGCGTCGCGCCGGATGCCTGCGTCAGATAGGCCACCTCATCCGGCGTCTGACGGAAGTTGGCGGGCACCCACACCCCGCCCGCGCGCCAGACGGCGAACATCGCCTGCATCATTTCCATGCAGTTCTGCGACTGGCACATCACCCGGTCGCCCTTCTGCAACCCGAACCGCGTTTGCAGCGCGTGGGCCAGGGCATCGGTGCGGGCATTCCATTCCGCCCAGGTCCAGCGGGCATCGCCCATCACCAGGGCCACGCCTTCGGGATCGCGCCGGGCGGCCTGGGCCAGGAAGGTGGCAAGGTTCATCACGCGGGTGGAGACAGGCGCCAGCCCGCCAGCGGGATCGGTCATTTCTCTCGTTCCAGGATCGAGCAGTAATTGGCGACGGCGGTGCCGCCCATGTTGAAGACGCCCGCCAGTTCGGCGCCCGGCACCTGCATCGCGCCCGCGTCTCCGGTCAGCTGCATCGCGGCCATCACGTGCTGCGACACGCCGGTCGCGCCGATGGGATGGCCGCGCGATTTCAGCCCGCCCGAAGGGTTCACGGGCAGCGTGCCGTCCATGCGGGTCGTGCCTTCGCGGATCACCCGCCAGCCCTGGCCGCGCGGGGCAAGGCCCATGGCCTCGTACTCGATCATCTCGGCGGTGGTGAAGCAGTCGTGCGTTTCGACCAACGACAGATCTGTGATCGCCAGTCCCGCCTGATCCAGCGCCTTGCACCAGGCGCGATGCGCGCCCGCGAACTCGGTCGGGTCGCGGCGCGACAGGGCCAGCATATCGCCCACCTGCGCGCGGGCGCGGAAGCGGATGGCGCGGGTCAGGGTCTCGGCCACTTCAGGCGCGGCCAGAACGATGGCCGCCGCCCCGTCCGAGACCAGCGAGCAATCGGTGCGCCGCAGCGGCCCGGCGACCAGCGGGTTCTTGTCGGACGGCGTGTTGCAGAAAGCGACTTCAAACGCCTTCTGCATATGCGCGTAAGGATTGCGCGTACCGTTGTCGTGGTTCTTGGCGGCGATCATGGCCAGTTCCTCGGACCGGTCGCCGTTTCGCTGGAAATAGCTGTCGGTGATCCGCCCGAAGACGCCCGCGAAGCCGCCGGGGGTGTCGCCCTCCTCGGCCACGAAGCTGGCCGACAACAGCACGCCGCCCACATCGGCGATGGGAATGGCAGTCATCTTCTCGGCCCCGATCACAAGGGCCACCTTGCCGCGCCCCGAGGCGATGAAATCGGCAGCGGCATAAAGCGCGGCCGATCCGGTGGCGCAGGCGTTTTCCGTGCGCATGAAGGGTACGCCCGCCAGTTCCGGGCTGCCCATGGCGACAAGCGCGCCCTGGAAGTCCTGGCGCTGGAAGCCGTTGTTGTAAACGCCGGTGAAGATGCCATCGACGGCATCGGGGGAAATGCCGGCATGTTCCAGGGCGGGAAGGGCCACCTCGGCCATCAGGGCCATGGTGTCGGGCGCCTCGGCCTTGCCGAATTTGGTATGCGCCCAGCCGACGATCAGGGGATCGGTCATGCGGTGTTCCTTTCAAGTTCGGCAAGGCTGGCGGCAATCACCGCCGCCTCGCGGTGCAACGCGGCGGCAAGATCGGCCTGCCGCGCCGGGGTCATGCGGTTTTCGATGGCGGCAATGGAGAGTGCCCCCGCAGGCCGCCCGTCGGGCCAGGGTATCGCAACCCCCAGGCCCCAGGAACCCGCCACGATGCGGCCAGGGTTCAGGGCATGGCCCTGGGCGCGGGCATGGGCCAGATCCTCTTGCAGGCCGGACATCCACTCGCCCACCAGCGGCGCCACGCGGTCCAGCAGCGCCGCCGCCTCGGCCTCGGGCAGGGCGGCCAGCATCGCAAGCGCCCCCGCGCCGACGCCCGCAGGCTTGCGGTCGCCGCGCATCAGGGCATGGGTGCGGACCGGGAAATCGCCTTCGATCCGTTCCAGGCACAGGGTATGGTCGTCCTGCGGCACGGTCAGCAGGACCGTGTCGCCGGTGTCCCGCGCCAGCCTGACCATGCTGTCGCGGGCGTGATGCAGGATGCCGTGGCGTTCCGTGGCAAAGCCCGCCAGCAGATAGGTTTCCGGCCCCAGGTGATAGCGGCGCGTGTCCCGGTCCTGTTCGACCATCCGCGCCGCGCCAAGCGCCAGCAGCAGCCGCCGCGCCGTGGGCCGTGCAAGACCCGAGGCTGCCGCGATCTGCGCCAGCCCCAAGCCTTGCGCGCCGCCCCGCCCGACCAGCGACAACAGCGACAGCGCACGCGCCACCGCCTGCGTGCCGCCGGTATCCGGGGGGGCCGCGCCGTCACGCATCAGGCAAGCGTCCGTTCAATGGCGGCTTCCAGGATGGCCCAGGCTTCGTCGCCATAGGTCTTCTTCCATTCGGCATAGAACCCCGCCTCGCGCAGCTTGTCCTCGAACGCCTTGGGATCGGCGTCGTTGAAGACAAAGCCATTCGCTTCCAGTTCGCCGCGAAGGGTGGCGTTCATCTGGGCGATGTCCTCGCGCTGCTTCATGGCGGCGGCGTTGAAGTTGTCGGCCACGGCCTGCTGCACGTCCTCGGGCAGGGCGCCCCAGGACCGGCGGTTGCCCAGCATCCAGAAGCCGTCCCACATATGGTTGGTCATGGAACAGTACTTCTGCACCTCCCACAATTTCGCGACCTTCATGATCGCCAGCGGGTTTTCCTGACCGTCCACGATGCCGGTCTGCAGGGCTGTATAAACCTCGGCAAAGTTGATCGACGCGGGGGCGGACCCGAAGGCCGTGAACAGCGATGTCCACAGCGGGCTGACCGGCACGCGGATTTTGAAGCCTTCCAGGTCGGCCGGCGTCGCGATGGGTTTCGTGGACGAGGTGATCTGGCGGAAGCCGTTGTCCCAGATCTTCTCCATCACCACCAGGCCCGCGCCTTCGATTTGGCCGCGCTCATAGGCGCCCAGCTCGCCGTCCATGGCCTTCCAGACGGTGTCGTAATCGGGGAAGGCAAAGCCCACGCCGTTGATGGATGCGTTGGGGACCAGCGTGGACAGGATGATCGGCGACAGCTGGAAGAAGTCCACCCCGCCCGAGCGCAACTGGCCCAGCACGTCTGTATCCGCGCCCAACTGGTTCGACGGGAAGATCTGCAGGTCGAACCGGCCGCCAGTGGCTTCCAGAATGGCCTTCTGCGCCTCGGCCAGGCGGATGTTGCTGGGATGGTCCAGCGGCTGGTTGTTGGCCAGCTTATAGCTGAATTCGGCGGCCATGGCCGGGCGGACCCGGATGAACGGCGTGGCAAGCGCGCCTGCGGCGGCGCCCAGCAGGATCGTGCGGCGGGTAATGCTCATGAAATTCCTCCTCCCTGAGGTATCAAGCAACGGTTTACAGCAATGCGGTCGAGAACCAGGGCACGGCGGCGATGGCCAGCAGGCCCACCATCAGCGCGGCCAGATAGGGCCAGATCTTCGCCATGACCTGTTCGGCGGGCACATTGGCGATCTTGCAGGCGATATAGAAGCCGATGCCGATAGGCGGCGCCATCAGCCCGATGTTCATCGCGGTGACGATCACCATGGCATAGTGGATGTCGTGGATCCCCAGGCCCCGGGCGATGGGAAACATGATCGGCGCCAGCAACACGATGGCGGGCAGGCCTTCCAGCACGCAGCCCAGGATCAGGAAGATCGCGATGGATGCCAGCATGAAGACCACCCAGCCGCCCGGCAGGCCGGTCACAAGCGTCATCAGATCGCGTGCAAAGCCCGATTGCGTCAGCGCCCAGGCCATGGACGACGCTGCCCCCAGGATCAGCAGGATCGCGCCCGACATGGCCGCGGTTTCCACCAGCATCCCGCCCACCCGCTTCAGGGGAATGCCGCCATAAAGGATCGCGCCGATGATGAAGGCGTAAAGCGTGGCGATGGTGGACACTTCGGTCGCGGTGGCAACGCCGCCGCCGACCAGGCTGCGGATCATGAAGGGCAGGACCAGAGCGGGGGCCGCGATCAGGGCGGTCTTGCCGATCACGTTCAGCGGCGCGCGGCGCACCCCCTCCATCCGCTCGCCCCGCGCCTTCCAGCGGGCCAGCACGGCCAGGACCACCAGCAGCACCATGGCGATGGCAAAGCCGCTGGTGAACAGCCCGGCGATGGACACGCCCGCGACCGATCCCATCACGATCAGCACGATGGACGGCGGCACGGTATCGGCCATCGCCGCCCCCGTCGCCAGCAAGGCGGTCATTTCGGGGGCGGAATGGCCCCGGCGGCGCATTTCGGGAAACAGCGCGGGCGCCACGGTCGCCATGTCCGACACTTTCGACCCGGAAATCCCGGACACCAGGAACATCGACCCCAGCAGGACATAGCTCATCCCGGCCTTCACATGGCCGAAGAGCGAGGCCAGAAAGCCCACGATGGCCCGGCCCATGCCGGTCGCGTCCAGGATGCAGCCCAGCAGCACGAAGACCGGCACCGACAGCAGGATCAGCGACGACATCCCCTCGTCGATGCGGCCCATCATCACGAAGATCGGGGCATTGGTGGCAAAGGTCAGGTATCCCAGCGTGGCAAGCGCAAAGCAGAAGGCGATGGGCACGCCTACGGCCAGCAGCCCGCCCGCGAACAGGCCCAGGAACAGCGGCAGGTTCCAGTTGCCAAAGGCGAGGATGCTTGGCTTGGCGAACCACAGTGCCGCAACCAGCAGCCCTGCCACGGCCAGCGTGCCAAGGATCACCGCCCATTCGCGGGTGCGCACGACCGACAGCACCATCAACAGCGCCATCAGCCCGATGCCCGCAGGCAGGGCCGATGCGCGCCAGGACATCGGCAGTTGCAAGGCGGGCGAGGTGACGAAGGATTCCTCATAGGCATATTCGACAGCCACGGGAAACAGCCGGACCAGCAGCACGCAGACCAGCACGCTGCCGGCGATTTCCAGGGTGCGGGCCAGCCGGTCGGGCAGCAGCGGCAGGAACACCGTCAGCCGCATATGTTCGTGCCGGTCCACCGCCAGGGCCGCGCCCAGCATCGCCATCCAGATGAAGCTGATGGAGGCGACCTCGTCCCCCCAGATCAGGGGTTTCGCTAGGACATAGCGGAAAAAGACATTGGCCAGAACCGTGACGATCATCGCCACCAGCAAGCCCGCGGCGGCGATTTCCACCGGGCGCATCCAGCGTTCCGCGCGCTTGGGCTCGGACAGCGCCTCGATCCCGCCAAGCGCAAGTTCGGCGTCCTGCGCCTCGGTATGGTGCATCCGTCGTCCCCCGGTCCCCTGGCGAAACGGCCCCTCCGCCGTTGCACGTCCACGATGTGGATGCGCTTTCGCCCTTTTGGGATCAGGGATAAAGTGATCTTTGCATGACTGGCAACAGAAAAATACCTTGGAGACAAGCTATCTTACGCAGCCGACTTTCCAGTAATTCCATATTACGGAACGGTCTTTCTTCAAACACAGACATCGCCGCAGGGCCGTGGTTCAGTCGATCCGGGCCAAAGGGGCGCCAAAGGCCAGCACATCGCCCGAGGCGGCGATCTGGCTGATGCGGCCCGTCCGATGTGCCTCGACGCGGGTTTCCATCTTCATCGCCTCAATCACGGCAATGACTTGACCGGGTTCGACGGTTGCGCCGTCATCGACCTGCCAGGCGGTCAGGGTGCCGGGAACGGGGGCGGTCACGGTGGCATCGTCCGTTTCTGGCGGGGCATCGGGCGCGGGGCCGGGGGAGGTTGCCGCCATGATCCCGGCAGGCAGGCCCAGTTCGTGGCGCTTGCCGTCGATTTCGATGGCAAGGCGCAGCAGGGGTGCGCCACCCGCCGGGGCCACGCGGGCATGAGGGGCCGCGACCTGGGCCAAGCGGTCGGCGAAGTCGGTTTCAATCCAGCGGGTATGGACGCCGAACGCGTCACCCTCGGCCAGGAATTCTTCGGCCTCGACCACTGCGCGGTGGAAGGGCAGGACGCTTGCCACACCTTCGATGCGGAACTCGGCTAAGGCGCGGCGGGCGCGGGCGATGGCTTCGGCGCGGGTGGCGCCGGTCACGATCAGCTTGGCCATCATCGAATCAAAGCTGCCGGGGATCACCGATCCCGCGACCACGCCGCTGTCCAGGCGGATGCCGGGACCGGCGGGCGGGTCGAAGCGGTCCACGGGGCCGGGCGTGGGCAGGAAACCGCGGCCCACATCCTCGGCATTGATGCGGAACTCGATGGAATGACCGCGCGGGGCGGGCACGCCGTCGTCTGCCAGCCGCGCCCCGCGCGCGACCGCGATCATGCCGCGCACCAGGTCGATGCCGGTGGTTTCCTCGGTCACGGGATGTTCGACCTGAAGGCGCGTGTTCACCTCGAGGAAGGAAATCGTGCCGTTGGCCGACAGCAGGTATTCCACCGTTCCCGCGCCGCTGTATCCCGCATGGGCGCAGATCGCCCGCGCGCTGTCATGGATGCGCTGGCGCTGTTCGTCGGTCAGGAAGGGCGCGGGCGCTTCCTCGACCAGCTTCTGGTTGCGGCGCTGCAGGGAACAGTCCCGCGTGCCGATCACCTTGACGGTGCAGTGTTTGTCGGCCAGCACCTGCGCCTCGACATGGCGGGGGCGGTCCAGGAACTGCTCGATGAAGCATTCGCCGCGACCGAAGGCGGTCAGCGCCTCGCGCGTGGCGGATTGGAACAGCTCCTCCACTTCCTCCAGCCGCCAGGCGACCTTCATGCCGCGCCCGCCGCCGCCGAAGGCTGCCTTGATGGCGATGGGCAACCCGTGCTGGCGCGCAAAGGCCAGGGCGTCGGCGGGCGTTTCCACCGGGCCGGGGGTGCCCGCGACCAAGGGGGCGCCCACGGCTTCGGCGATGCGGCGGGCCTCGATCTTGTCGCCAAGGGCGGTGATGACGGCGGGGTCGGGACCGATCCAGATCAGGCCCGCATCCTGCACGGCCTGGGCAAAGCCCGCGTTTTCCGACAGGAACCCATAGCCGGGGTGGATCGCATGGGCACCGGCACGCTGCGCAATGGCGATGATCTTTTGGCCGTCCAGATAGGTTTCCGCCGGGCTGTTCCCGCCAAGCGCAAAGGCTTGGTCGGCCATCGCCACGAAGGGCGCATCTCGGTCGGCATCGGCATAGACGGCGACGGTCTGGATGCCTTCGTCGCGGCAGGCGCGAATGATGCGGACGGCGATTTCCCCCCGGTTGGCGATCAGCAGGCGGTCCAGGGGCAGGGTCGGGCCGGTGGCGAAAAGGGTCATGGCTGGACCTTCATGTCGTGAAAGGGGGCGGCGGCGGTAAAGTGGATGCGTGCGCCCGGCGGAATTTGCCCCGCCAGGTCAAGCGCCCACGGCAGCAGGGTCGCGATCACAGGATAGCCGCCGGTCAGCGGATGGTCGGCCAGGAACAGCACCGGCTGGCCGGAATGGGGGATCTGGATGGCGCCGGTTTCCGTGCCCTCGGATGGCAGTTCGCGCGCGTCGCTGCGGGTCACCGGGGTGCCTTCCAGCCGGATGCCCACGCGGGACGATTGCGGCGTGACCAGCCAATCCTGCGACAGGAAATGCTGGATCATCTCGGGCGTGAACCAGTCCGCGCGCGGGCCAAGCGTCACGGGCAGTTCCACGATGTCACCCGGCTTGGGCAGCGGGGGCTGATCCTCGGGCGCGGCGATGGCCGTGGCGGGGTTGTTCGCGGCGTAAAGGCGCGCGCCATTGGTCAGCGCCTCGGGGCCGACGAAGGCCAGCGTATCGGTCGCAGCCGATCCCAGCACCGGGGCCACGTCAAATCCGCCCCGCAGCGCCAGATAGCTGCGCATCCCAAAGGCGGGGGGCGGGATCAGAACCTCGTCCCCGGTGTCCAGGGCAAAGGTCGTGGGCATGGGATGCCCCGCCACCACCGCCTGCGCGGCGCCGGTCAGCGCCAGCGTCACCGGCTGTTCCGCCCGCAGCCGCACCGGGCCAAGGGTGATTTCCAGGACTGGCGCGCCCGAGGGGTTTCCGACCGCGCGATTGGCCCGGCGCAGCGCGCCCATGTCCAACGCGCCCGAGGCTGATACCCCTTGCCCACCCTGTCCCGGACGTCCTTCGTCCTGGAAGACGATGGGAAAGGCCGTTTGCACAACGGTCAGCGCGAATTGCCCTTGGGGCTTTGGGACCGCGACCGAGGGGTGGACCTGGGCCACGCCCTTCACAAACCGCGCCCGCACGCCGGGACGCAGCAGGGCGGGCGGGTCGCGGGACAGATCCCACATTGGCACCCGCGTCGTGCCGATCAGTTGCCAGCCGCCCGGCGTGTCCTGCGGATAGATGCCGCAGAACCGCGCCGCAAGCGCCACCGATCCCGCCGGGATCCGCGTGCGCGGCGCGGGGCGGCGGGGCAGGTCGAAGCGCGGGTCGTCGCCCGTCATATAGGCAAAGCCCGGCGCGAAGCCGCAAAAGGCCACGGCCCAAGTTGCGGACTGATGGGCGGCGATCACCTCGGCCACGGTCAGGTCCATGTGCGCCGCCACCTCGGCCAGATCCTGGCCGTCATAGGTCATGGGGATCTCGACCGTTTCGACCGGGCCTTCCTGGCGGATCGTGCCGGGTGCAGGCTGGCGCGCCATGATCTGCCCGGCAAGGGCGCCGTCGGCGGCATATCCGGGTGCCACGCGGACCATCAGCGTGCGCGCGGCGGGGATGATCTCGGCCACGCCATCCACCGGATCGGCCCTCAACGCGTCGAACAGCGCCAGCGTTTCGTCCAGATCGGCCAGTTCGACCAGCAGCGTGCGTGGCCCGACGGGAAGAAAGCGCATCGTCACACCTGCCGCTGGCTGTCGGGGATGTCGGTGACGAACATATGCCCCGGCGCATGGGTGATCGCGAAAGGCGGTTTGGAGGCCATCACCGCCGCCTGCGGCGTCACCCCGCAGGCCCAGAAGACCGGAACCTCGCCGTAGCGGATTTCCACCGGATCGCCGAAATCGGGCCGCGACAGATCGGCGATACCAAGCGCCTCGGGGGCGCCGATATGCACTGGCGCGCCGTGGACCGCCGGGAAGCGGCCGGTGATCATGGTCGCATCCGCCACCCGGTCCGCAGGGATGGGGCGCATCGACACGACCATCTGCCCGTGCAACCGGCCTGCGTCGCGGCATGGGCGGTTCGTCAGATACATCGGCACGTTGCAGCCCTGCGCGATATGGCGCACCTCGATCCCTGCTGCCTGCAAGGGCGTCTCGAAGGTGAAGGAACAGCCGATCAGGAAGGTCACGAGGTCGGGATGCTCGGCCCAGGTCTGGGTCGCATCCGCGACCTCATCCGTCAGCACGCCGTTGCGCCAGACGCGATACAGCGGAATGTCGGTGCGCAGATCCGCGCCAGGGGCAAGCGCGGTGTGGTGGCTGCCGGGGTCGGTCACGTCCAGGACCGGGCAAGGCTTGGGGTTGCGCTGCGCGAACAGCAGGAAATCCCAGGCCCAGTCGCGGGGCAGAGAGATCATGTTGCACTGGGTAAAGCCCGGCGCCATGCCCGCCGTCGGCGCGACCGTTTCGCGGCAGGCCAGCCGGGCGGCGCGGGCGGTTTCCACGTCGGGACGCATCAGGCAGCCCCCGCGAAGGGGGCGATGGTGACGCCGCCCGCGACCAGTTCCTCGCGGATTCGCCGCGCCATGTCCACCGCGCCGGCGCTGTCGCCATGCACGCAGATGCTGTGAGCCTCCAGCCGCAGGGTGGATCCGTCAATGGCCTCGATCACGCCTTCGGTGGCCAGCCGCAGCATCCGGGCGGCCACGGCATCGGCGTCATGCAGCACCGCGCCCTTTTCCCGGCGCGACACAAGCTGGCCGTCCGGCGTATAGGCGCGGTCGCCGAAAGCCTCGGCCACGGTGGCAAGACCTGCATCGGCGGCGCGGGCCAGGATCGGCGCCCCGGCAAGCGCCATCAGCACCAGCGAGGGGTCGATCTCCTTGATGGCGGCAATGACCGCATCGGCCTGCCGGGCGTCGTTGGCGATGGTGTTATACAGCGCGCCATGCGGCTTTACATAGGTGACCCGCGTTCCCGCCGCCCGCGCAATGCCCTGCAACGCGCCGATCTGATAGATCACGTCGGCGGTCAGTTCCGCCGGGGTCACGTCCATCGGGCGGCGTCCAAATCCCACCCGGTCAGGATAGGACACATGCGCCCCAACCGCCACGCCGCGCGCAGCCGCGGCATCGACGGTCGCGCGGATGGTCAGCGGATCGCCTGCATGAAAGCCGCAGGCGACATTGGCGGAACTGACGATGCCCAGCATCGCGGTGTCGTCGCCCATGGTCCAGGCGCCATAGCCCTCGCCCAGGTCGCTGTTCAGGTCGATGGTGCGCATGGGTTCCCCCTCAAAGGCTCAGGAAGGCGAAGATCGGGCCGATGGATCTGTAGCCCATGTACCAGGTCAAGGCGCAGACAATGGCGCTGAGGATCAGCAGCGGACGGTTATAGTGGTGCCCGCCCATCAGATCCGACCGCGCAAAGCCTACATAGGTGAAGATCGTCAGACCGATGGGCAGGATCAAGCCGTTGAAGCCGCCTACGAAGACCAGCAGGGCTGCGGGTGCGGTGCCGATGGTGATGAACACCGCCAGCGACACGGCGATGAAGATCACTGTGGCGATGTTGCGGCTGCGGTCGGTCATCTCCATGAAGGCCACAAGGAAGCTGACCGAGGTATAGGCCGCCCCGATGACCGACGTGATCGCCGCAGCCCACAGGACCACGCCGAAGATCCGCATCCCCCAGTTGCCAAGCGACGCGGCAAAGGCCTGACCGGCGGGGTTCGCCGCCTGGCTGGACAGATCCAGCGTCACGCCCGAGGCGACGACGCCCAGGATCGCCAAAAACAGCACGAAGCGCATGACGCCGGTGACGGCGATCCCGGTCAGCGAGGCCTTTGTGACGGCGGCCAGGTTTTCCTCGCCCACCAAGCCCTTGTCCAGCAAACGGTGCGCGCCGGAATAGGTGATGTATCCGCCCACGGTTCCGCCGACGATGGTGGTGATGGTCGGAAAGTCGATCACATCGGGAAAGATCGTCTGGCGCAGCGCATCGCCCACCGGCGGGTTCGAGGTGACGGCCACGATCAGCGTCATTACGATCATCAGGATCCCTAGCCCGATCAGCGACCGGTCCAGCAGCAGGCCGGCGCGTTTCGACAGGAACACGCCGATGGCCAGCAGGGCGGAAATCGCGCCGCCGATCTTGGGGTCCAGGCCGAACATGGCGTTCATCCCCAGGCCCGCGCCCGCGATGTTGCCCACGTTGAAGGCCAGGCCGCCGACCATTACCAGCACCGCCAGCAGATAGCCCGAACCGGGGATGGCGGCATTGGCGGTTTCCGACGCATTCCTGCGGGTCAGGGCGGTGATGCGCCAGATGTTCAGCTGCACCACGAAGTCGATCAGGATCGAGGCCAGGATCGCAAAGGCGAAGGCCGCCCCCAGCTTGGCGGTGAAGGTCGCGGTCTGCGTGATGAAGCCCGGCCCGATGGCCGATGTCGCCATCAGGAAGATCGCCGCCAGCAACCCGCCCCGCAGGGTGGCATTGGCGGCCGAGGGAACGGCTGTTGCACTCATCAGTCATGCTCCTGCTGCAAGCAATGGTCGGTGTCGGAATGAAGAAAAGGTGAATGCAGTGTGACAAGCTGTCAACGATTAATTGACATTTTGCAGGTGATTGTTGAACAAAAAGCCATTGCAAAAGGTTGGAAATGCCTGATCGCTCGGCAGAAGTCCTGGATGTTGTTCTTTCAAAGACATGGGAAATACCGCGATCGGTTCCTGTCCGGCTTGCCTGTCACGTCCTGCCCGGCCATCCTGCGGCAATGAACAGGGACAGACAATGATCACGGACCCGCTGGGCCTGGCCGAGGAAACGGCATCGCGTTTGCGAAACGACATCACCGGGGGCGCCTTGCCGCCGGGCCAGCGGCTGTCGGAAACCCGGCTGGCCGCCGATCTGGGCGTGTCCCGCAACACCTTGCGCGAGGTTTTCCGCCTGCTGACGCGCGAAGGTTTGTTGCGCCATGAACCCAACCGGGGCGTCTTCGTGGCCGTGCCGTCCATGGCAAGCATTGTCGATATCTATCGCGTCCGCCGCCTGATCGAGGTGCCTGCCCTGGCCCATGCCTGGCCCCGGCACGAGGCGGTGGCACAGATGCACAGTGCCGTCGAAAAGGCCCGCGCCGCGCGCGAGGCGCAGGATTGGCGCGCTGTGGGCAGCGCGAACATGGAATTCCATGCCGCCATCGTGGCCCTGACCGACAGCGCCCGCCTGCAAGGCTTTTTTGCCCGGATCATCGCCGAAATGCGGTTGGCCTTTGGCCTGCTGGACAGCCCCGAACGGCTGCACGAACCCTATATCGACCGGAATCGCCAGATCCTGGACCTGCTGATGCAGGGTGAACAGGCACAGGCTGCGGCAATGCTGGCGGCTTATCTGGACGAATCGGAACGCGTGGTCCTAGCAGCCTTTGCGCGGTTGGGCTGAGGGCGTCAGCCTGCGCTTGCCAGCAATGGCTGATCATCCCCCTGCGACGGCGCGGCGGGATCGGGCAGGCGGAAACGCACCATCTGCCGTCCGGCACCCAGCTTCGTCACCGTCCAGCCCAGCAGCTGACCCTGCGGGCCGGCCATCAGGCCGCTGTCGCGCAGGCCGGATTCGGGCTGGGTCAGCCGGGCGCCAAGTGCCTCGACCCCCGGACCGGGTTCCCCCTGGGGCTGCCAGCAGGAAACCGCATTGGACAAGTTGCTGGAACCGTCGGGCCACAAGTCGCGATAAGCCCGGTTGCACATGACCACCTGCCCCTCGGGACCAAAGACCGCCACGGCGTCACCTAGGTTGTCCAGGATGGCATGGCCCAGGGTCAGTTCGGCCCGGAACTTGCGGGTCAGGCTCATCTCGGAGGTGATATCCTCGAACAGGAAGGCCACCGCGCCGTCGGGATGCGGCCTGCCCGTCACGCGATAGGTCTGGCCGCCCGGCAGGGACCATTCCTCGACATGATGGCCGGTGGCGGCCGAGCTTTCCAGATTGCTCATCCGCTGGCGCCAGCTTCGGAAATCCTTGGGTTCGGGCACCATCCGCAATTCGCGCAGCTTGTCCAGCAGGTCGAACAATGTGGGCCGCGCGGTCAGGAAGCCCGTGGGCAGGTTGGTCAGGTCGATCAGCGCCGGGTTGAACAATTGCAGATGCCGCTGCCGGTCAAAGATCGCCAGGCCGATGGGCAGGTCGGCGAATGTCTTGGTCAGGGTCTGGACGAATTCGCGCAAGGATCGCTCAGCGCGCACCGCGGCATCGGCGGGCAGGGCGAACATCATCGTCTGATCGCCCACCTGGTGGCTGTGGCAGTCGTACCAGGACACCGCGCCGTTCTGGTTCAGCGATGCCCGCCGGGTCCGCGTGCCGGCGCCGGGAACCGGGCGCGGCGAATCCAGCAGGCGCGGCAGGGGCCAGCCGATGGGTTCGTCCGACTGCCCCTCGGCCCGGCGCAGATAGGCGGCATTGGCCCAGGTCACCCGTTCCTCTGCGTCTTGGCGCCAGACCAGCATGGGCGTCTGGTCCAGGGACCGGCGCAGCAGGTCCAGTTCCTCCTCCATCGCCTGCTGGGACATGGAATCGACGATGATGCCCGCATATTCGGCCTGGGGATCGGTGATGGTGATGCGCAGCAGGCCCGGATCTATCTGTTCCACCAGCAGGCGCAGGGTCGCGCTGCCGGTGCCGGACTGGCCAAGGCATTCGAACCGCCCCGCCCGGTCGATCCGCCCCAGCCCGTCGATGGCCTCGGGAAAGCGGGGGCCGATCCATTGCAACAGGCGCGTCCATTCGCCCTCGGGCGCGGAAATGCGGTCCAGCAGCGCGCGCGCGGGCGGCGTCGCATCGACCAGCTGCTGATCGCGGAACAACAGCACCATCGGCTTCAGGCTGCTGTCCAGGCCCTGCGGCAGGCGCGGTCCGCGCCGCCCCGGGCCACGGTCCCACCACCGCAAGGTAGCGATCGCCAGCAGGACCGAGACGGTGCCCGTCAGGACCGCCAGCAAGACCAGCCCGATACCGTGCAGGGACATCCACAGCTCCTTCGCGTTTGGACAACCATAAAGCGAACGGGCTTAACGAACAGTTAAAACGTCACGGCACCCATGCGGGATTGTCGCCCAAGGGGGCGCGCGCGTCGGCGGCGATCCGGTCCAGCGGCCAGCGGACGGTGACGACCGCGCCCGGCCCGCCGTTGTTGAAATCCAGCCGCGCGCCCGACCGTTCCAGCAGGGTCTTGGCGATGAACAGGCCCAAACCCATGCCATCATAGCCTTCGCGCTGCGCCCCGCCCCGCTTGCTGGTCAGATAAGGATCGCCGATCCGCGCCAGCAGGGTGGGCGGATAGCCGGGACCGTCGTCACGGATCGTCACCGCCAGCCAGCCGTTGCCGGTTTGGGATTCGATCACGACCCGATGGGCCGCGAAATCGACTGCGTTCTGGATCAGGTTGCGCAATGCGTGGATGATTGCCGGGTCGCGCCGGATTTCCGGCCCCTCGGCGCGGATTTCCACCGCCGGGCCGCGTCCCGCATGGGGTTCGGCGGCATCCTCCAGCACGGTGCGCAGGGGGGCTGCGCGCAGGTGCAGGTCGTCCTTGCCTGCTCGGCCCATGCTGCGCAGGATTTCCCCGCAATGCACCGCCGAATCGCGCAGCGCGTTGGCATCGGCCTGCAATTCGGGGCGGTCGTCCAGCTCGTCCGCAAGCTCGGCCGCGATCAGCTTGATGGTGGCCAGCGGCGTGCCCATTTCATGCGCGGCCGCCGCGACGACGCCGCCCAGGTGTTGCAGGCGCTGTTCGCGCGCCAAGGCCATCTGCGTCGCGAACAGGGCGTTCGAGGTCGCCTGCAATTCCGCCGTGACCCGGTGGGCGTATCCCGCAAAGAACACCACCCCGATCACCAGTGCCGCCCAGTGCCCCAACGCCAGGATCGGCGCCAGCACCAGTTCGCGCCCCGTGCTGTCCAGCAAGGGCAGCCCGAACAGGGACGCTAGTGAAATC
Source organism: Paracoccus everestensis (assembly GCF_021491915.1). Classification (NCBI taxonomy): domain Bacteria; kingdom Pseudomonadati; phylum Pseudomonadota; class Alphaproteobacteria; order Rhodobacterales; family Paracoccaceae; genus Paracoccus; species Paracoccus everestensis. The sequence continues at coordinate 167,743 of NZ_CP090836.1, forward strand.
AGGATCACCGTTGCCGTGCCCAGCATGACCGTCTGGCGCGAGTCCAGCGATGTCGCGGCCACCGTCACCGGCGCCAGGACCAGCAGGGCAAAGGGATTGGCCAGACCCCCGGTCAGCGCCATCAGCGCGGAAATCTGGATCACGTCGAATGTCAGATGCACCACCGCCAACCGGGCCGAGGTGCGGCGCGGCGGCGACAGCCCCTGCCACAGGTTCATGGCGATGGCGGCGGCAATCAGCGCCAGGACCGGCAGGATCGCGAAACCGATGCCCATCAGATACGCGACCACCACCGCCGCCATCTGCCCGGCAATGGCGAACCACCGCAGCAGGACAAGGGTCCGCATCCGGATCGGCTCGGCCTGGGAAACGGGACCGGAGGGAGGAAAGATCGGGTCGGGCATGGGAAACCGGGGTGCGACGATGCGGACCTTGATACGCGGGGCCGGATGGGCGATCAATGCGCCGCATTTGCGCGCGATGAATGGAGTTTGATCATGGCCGACCGCAAGATCCTGCTGATCGGAACCGTGGCAGCCCTGGCCTTGCTGGGAACGGGGGGCGCCTGGCTGGCCACGCGCCAGGCGGGTGACCAGTTCGCCGGATGCGGAGGCGGCGCGGTGGCGGGCGGCATGGACGCATTCGGCACCGACTTTACCCTGACCCGACAGGACGGGCAGCGCGTCACGGCCCAGCAGGTCTTCGCCAAGCCGTCGCTTTTGTATTTCGGCTATACCTTTTGCCCCGATGTCTGCCCGATGGACAGCGCCCGCAACGCCGAGGCCGCGACCTTGCTGGCCGAACAAGGCAAGGACGTGCAGACGGTCTTCGTCACCGTCGATCCCAAGCGCGATACGCCCGAAGTGGTCGCCGATTTCACCAGCCTGTTTTCCGACGACATGATCGGCCTGACCGGATCCGAGGAGGAAATCGCCGCCGTCAACAAGGGCTGGCGGAATTACTACAAGGCCAATGACGAGGAAGACCAGGACTATTACCTGGTCGATCACATGACCAACACCTATCTGGTCCTGCCCGGAAACAAGACCGTCGATTTCTTCAACCGCGACACCCCGCCCGAGATCATGGCGGAACGCGTCGGCTGCTTCGTGGATGCGCTTGGCTGAGAAGTGATTGCCCCCGCCCCCGGCTTGCGGCACTGTTGCCGTTTACGCAAACTGGGACGAGCCGCGTCATGGAAGACGAAACCACTGCCCGGATCAATCCAGGCCCCGATCCGTCGCTGCTTCTGGTGGATGACGACGAAATCTTCGTGACCCGGCTGGCCCGCGCGATGGAAAAGCGCGGCTTTGCCACGCGGACCGCCGTCAGCGTGGCCGATGCCCTGTCGATGATCCGCAGCCAGCCGCCCGCTTATGCGGTGATCGACCTGCGGCTGGAAGACGGCAACGGCCTGGACGTGGTCGAGGCGCTGCGGGATTTGCGGGAAGACGCGCGCATTATCGTGCTGACGGGATATGGCGCCATTGCCACCGCGGTGGCTGCCGTGAAAATGGGCGCGACCGATTATCTGGCAAAGCCTGCCGACGCAAATGACGTAACGTCTGCGTTACTGTCCAGTGGGGAATCCCTGCCCCCGCCACCCGATAATCCGATGTCCGCGGACCGGGTAAGATGGGAACATATTCAACGCGTTTACGAACAATGCGACCGCAATGTCAGCGAAACGGCCCGCCGGTTGCATATGCATCGCCGCACCCTTCAGCGTATTCTCGCCAAAAGAGGGCCGCGTTAAGACATTTGGCTATCTTGTAATTGAAACTGAATTGCATCAAATTGCGATTTAGTAATTCAATGTGGATGCAAACAAAATGAACTTAGATCTCGACACGATGACGCTTAAGGATCTGCGTGATCTTCGGGGAAAACTGGACCGCGCGATTAATTCTTATGAAGATCGGAAACGCCGCGAGGCATTGGCCGCCATCGAAGGAGCCGCGCGCGAGCATGGTTTCAATCTGGCCGAACTGACTGGCGCAAAGCCCCGCCGTTCCGGCACGGTTGCCCCGAAATACGCAAATCCCAACGATCCCACGATGACCTGGACCGGGCGGGGACGCAAACCCCGTTGGGTTCAGGAGAACCTGGAAGGCGGCAAGCAGTTGGACGATCTGCTGATCTGACAGTTGTTTTGAAAAAGGCCGCCCAGAATCGGGCGGCCTTTGTCAGGCCGGGCTGCCGGCTGTCTTCATCAGCACGCTGAAGCGGTCCAGGAAAGCCGCCCTTGCCTGGGCAGGGGGCCTTAATCGAATGTGCAATACGGACATAATCGCGTCACTTTGCAGCGGAAATAAACGCCGCGCCTCGGATTCGGTGAAACCGGCGATTTGAACGGCCTCCAACCGGGCAGAAATCCGGTCGGCTGCCTTTATTTTCTTCTTTATTGGTCCTGGTAAGACCGCAGGCAGGCCGAAGCGGCGATGGATGGCGGCGGCCAGCCGTTCGTCCATCCGGCCATATTCCGCACCAAGCGCGGCCTTGACCGGGGAAATCATGTCTCCGATTACATATTCGGGCGCATCGTGCAAAAGCGCGGCCAGCCGCCAGCAGGTTTCGATGTCTGGATTAAGCCGGGCCAGAATGTCTTCCACCAGCAGCGAATGTTCGGCGACCGAATAAGGCCAGTCGCCGATGGTCTGGCCGTTCCAGCGGGCCACGAAGGCCAGGCCATGCGCGATGTCGGTGATCTCGATGTCCAGGGGCGTCGGATCCAGCAGATCCAGACGCCGGCCCGACAGCATCCGCTGCCAGGCCCGGCGCGGTCGGGCGGCCATGGCCCGTCAGGACAGCCGCTGATCCGCAGGCGCGCCCGTTTGCTGGCTTTGCGCCCGGCGCGCCAGTTCCTGGCGATACAGCGCCACGAAATCGACCGGATCCATGTTGAAGGGCGGAAAGCCGCCGTCGCGCGTCACGTCCGAAATGATGCGCCGCACAAAGGGGAACAGCATCCGCGGACATTCGATCATCAGAAAGGGGTGCATCTGATCCTCGGGCACGCCCTCGATCAGGAAAACCCCGCCATAATCCAGTTCGGCCAGGAACAAGGTGGAGTTATCGCCCTTGTTGGTCGAGGTGATGCGAAATTTTGAAATCACCTCGTACTGGTTGTCGCCCGCGCGCTTGCGGGCATCCAGGCTGACCTGAACGGTGATCTCGGGCTGAACCTCGCCCTGGGGGGCGCCCTTGGTCGCCACCGCGTTTTCGAAGGACAGGTCGCGGATATATTGCGCCAGGATCTGCATTTTCACCTGGGGCGCTGCGGGCGCCGCGCCGTTGGGGGTGGTTTCGTCGGCCATGGGTTTTCCTTGAAGGATGGGATCCTGATCCGCGTTCTATCAGGCGCGGGCCACGGCCTCAATGCCGCGTCCAGCCGGAATTACCGGGCCGCGACGGGCCATCGCCCGACAGATCCTCGGGCAAATCCAGGGGCGGGCGCGGGTTGCGGGCGGGGGGCGTGTCCTCGACCACGTAATCCGCGTCGATCACCCCGTCGGCATAAGGCGGGCGATGTGTTTCGCGCCGGGCCATGTGAACGGTCCCGGCACGCACCCGCCGGGTGGCGCGACGCATGATCAGATCACGCACCGGCGGGATCAAAAGCAGCAGCGCAACGAAATCGGTGAAGAAACCCGGAACGATCAACAGCGCGCCTGCCAGGATCTGCATCATGCCATGGGCCAGGGGACGGGACGGATCGCGCATTTCGGCCAAGCTGCGCTGCGCCCGGATCCAGGCCTGGGTACCCTGGCTGCGGATCACCGCCACGCCCGCGACCGCCGCCAGCACCACCAGACCCAGCGTTGCCCAGACCCCGATCCAACCGCCCACCTGGATGAACAGCGCGATCTCGACGATCGGCAGCAACGCGAACAGCCACAACATCCTCATGCGGATTCCCCCTTCCAGGTCCGGGGACAACTGGACTTGCCCCGGTCCGGTCCCTACATAATGACCCAGATCGCAGATACCAGCCAAGATGGATATGAGGCCAATCGTATGAACAACCCGCTGTTGCAGTTGCTTGTCCTGGCCGGGATCGCGATTTTTCTTATCCTGAGGCTGCGCAATGTCCTGGGCACGCGCGGCGGATACGAGCCGCCCCAGGTCGATGCGCCCGACGCGCCCCGCCCGCGCTTCGACGTGATCGAGGGCACGCCCGACGAAGCCGACCACGACATTCTGGACCATGCCGAGGCAGGCAGCCAGACGGCCCGTGCCCTGGCGGCGATGAAGACGGCCGAGCCGTCCTTTGGCGTGATGGATTTCCTCAACGGCGCAAAATCGGCCTATGAGATGATCCTGATGGCCTTTGAACGCGGCGATCTGTCCGATGTCAGGATGTTTCTGGCCGAACCCGTGGCGCAGGCCTTCCAGTCGGTCATCGACGCCCGCGCCGCCAATGGCCACACGGTGACGGCGCAATATATCGGCACCCGCGAAACCGCCCTGACGGGGGCGGAATACGATCCGGCCACCGGCATGGCCGAGGTTTCTGTGCGCTTCGTGGGCGAACTGATCGCCGCGACGCGCGATGCAGCGGGCAATGTCGTCGAGGGCGATCCCAAGGCCGCGCGCAAGCAGCGCGACACCTGGACCTTTGCCCGCCGCATGGGCCAGGACGACCCGAACTGGCAATTGGTCGCGACCGGCTGATGGCCAGGCGCCGGGGCCTGACCCCCGAGGACCGCGAACTGTGGTCGCGCGTCGCCCGCAGCGCCGCGCCGATGCATCCCGAGCGTCCCAAGCCCATCGACCCCGAACTGCGCCCGGTCCCCAAGCCCGTCATGCTGCGCGCGCCCTTGCCGGATTTCACCATCGGCCAGATGGCTGCGGCGCGGCCTGCGCCTTTGCCGCATTCCCCCAGTCCCGCGCAGCGCCTGACCCAGCAACCGCTGCGCATGGACCACAAAACCCACCGCCGCATGGCGCAGGGCAAGCTGGCGCCCGAGGCGCGGCTGGATCTGCACGGAATGACGCTGGCTGCTGCCCATCCCCAGTTGATCGGCTTTATCCTGTCCAGCCATGCCCAGGGGCGGCGGCTGGTCCTGGTAATCACCGGCAAGGGCCGGGGCGATCACGGCCCGCTGCCCGCCCGTCCCGGCGCCCTGCGCCACCAGGTTCCGCACTGGTTGCATATGCAGCCCCTGGCCCCCGTCGTCCAGCAAGTCACGGCAGCCCATTACCGCCATGGGGGCGAGGGCGCCTATTACGTCTATCTGCGCCGCAGCCCCTAGGACGGGATTGCACCCCGCCATGTCCCCGAAGCCTAGAACGCCGGGGACAGCACAACCTGCACCGCCTGTTCGACCCGACTGACCGCCCCGCCGATCAGGCCGGGCGCCGCACCCCCCTGGTCGGGCAGGATCCGGTCCAGATCACGCATTCGCGTCAGGATCTGCTGCAGGGCCGGGGAATCAGCGACATTGAAATGGCCGTATCCCGTGTCGAACGCCCCGGTATCCACCACGATCACATCCAGATCCGCCACCGGGCGGGCATCGGGGATATTGCCCAGCCGCAGCGGCTCGTCTGACAGCAGCGCCGACAATTGCAGCGCCCGGTCGCGGGGCGAGGTCATGATGACAAAGGGCCGGGGCAGCGGCCCGATGGCGCGGACCTGCGACCGGAACAGCCGCAGATCCAGGTCGGGCGACATCAGGACCACGCCGTCGATCCGGTCGATCAGGTCGCGCCGCCCGGACAGGGCCATCTGGCGCAAGCCTTCCATCAGCAACTGCCCGCCCATGGAATGAGCCATCAGCACGATCTTGCCCCGGCCCTGTGTCCGCGCCAGCAGGTCGATGGTCTGCACCAAGCCGTCGCGGGAATACAGCGCCGCGTCGCGGTCACCCGCATAGGCATAGGGCTTCATCCGCGAGGGCCAGGAAAAATGCGCATGGACCCCCGGCAGTTGCAGGTCATGGGCCAGTTGGGCGGTGCGATAGACCCCTTCGGCGAAGCTGTAGTTATAGCCGTGGACGAACAGGATGATGTCGCGGTCGTCCGGCGCACGGCGGGCCAGATCCTGTTCGATGGCGCGGCGAAAGGCATCGGCATTCGCAAGACGGCCACCGCCGCTGACCAGGAACTGCCGGTCAGGATTCCCGTCCGGACGGGAATAGGCCAGGTTTCCCGCCGCACGGTCCACGGGAACCGACACGTCGATGCGCGAATACCATGGCTGCGGCAGATGATCGCCCGACAGGCTGCGTTGCGAGGCGATCCAGACGGTTTCGACGATGCCCGGCTGGTATCCATCGGGCGCCAGCATCAACGCGCCGCGCGGGGCGCAGCCGGACAGGATCAGGACAAGACAAAGAAAGATATGCCGCAAGCGTCACCTTTACGGAAACGGTTGCGGCAACCTGCCCCAGAAATCCGGGCCGGACCAGATCCAATGGAGGATGGATCAGCCGTAATTGGCCTTGGGTCCGGCGAAATACCAGATGATCAGTCCGACCACCGGCAGGATCGCGATCAGGGCGATCCACAGGATCTTGGTGCCCATGCTGGTATTCGTGTTGATGACAGAGGCAATGGCCCAGACATCCAGCACGAAGATGATGATCCCGAAAACGTAACCCATGATCAGTCCCCTGTGTTCTGCATCGCCAACCCGCAGCCGCGCGGGTCGGTTCCGTTACAGCACATAGCGCGACAAATCCGTGGACCGCGCCAGATCGCCCAAGTGGCGCTCGACATAGGCGGCATCCACCTCGACCGTCTCGCCGCCCTTGTCGGGGGCGCTGAAGGACAGTTCCTCGAACACCCGTTCGATCACGGTGTAAAGCCTGCGGGCGCCGATGTTTTCCACCGCCGCGTTCACCTCGGCCGCGATGCGGGCAAGGGCCGCGATGCCGTCGTCGGCAAAGCCCACGGTCACGCCCTCGGTCGCCATCAGGGCGGTGTATTGGCGGGTCAGGGCGTTGTCGGTTTCGGTCAGGATGCGGATGAAGTCGTCTTCCGTCAAAGCCCGCAGCTCGACCCGAATCGGCAGGCGGCCCTGCAGTTCCGGCAACAGGTCGCTGGGCTTGGCCACGTGAAAGGCGCCCGAGGCGATGAACAGGATATGGTCGGTTTTCACTGGTCCGTATTTGGTGGAAACCGTCGTGCCCTCGATCAAGGGCAGCAGGTCGCGCTGCACGCCCTCGCGGCTGACATCGCCGCCGCGCGCGTCCGACCGGGTGCAGACCTTGTCGATCTCGTCGATGAAGACGATGCCGTTCTGCTGCACGGCGTCCAAGGCGGCGGCCTTGACGGCGTCGTCTTCCAACAGCTTGTCGGCTTCCTCGGCGATCAGCAGGTCATAGCTTTCGGATACGGTCATCTTGCGCCGCACCCGCCGCCCGCCAAAGGCCTTCATCAGCCCTGACAAATCCATCATGCCGCCTAGGGGCTGCCCCGGCTGGCCCGGAATTTCCATCGCACCCAGAGGATTCGAGGTATCCTGGACCTCAAGCTCGATCACGGTGTCGTCCAGTTCACCGCGTTTCAGCTTGTCGCGGAACATCTGGCGGGTGCCGTCGCGGGCGTCCTTGCCGGCAAGCGCCTCGATCACGCGATCCTCGGCCGACTTGTGGGCGCGGGCCTTGACCGCCTCGCGCATCCGCTCGCGCGTGTCGATCATTGCGGCGTCGGTCAGGTCGCGGATGATCTGTTCCACGTCGCGGCCGACATAGCCCACCTCGGTGAACTTGGTTGCCTCGACCTTGATGAAGGGGGCGTTGGCCAGTTTCGCCAAACGGCGGCTGATCTCGGTCTTGCCGACGCCGGTCGGGCCGATCATCAGGATGTTCTTGGGATATACCTCGTCGCGCAGGTCGTCGCCCAGTTGCTTGCGGCGCCAGCGGTTGCGCAGCGCCACCGCAACGGCGCGCTTGGCGTCCTTCTGTCCGATGATGAAGCGGTCCAGTTCGGAAACGATCTCGCGCGGGGTCAGGTCGGTCATGGGTCAGCCTTCTTGGTTTGATGGGCAGATATAGGCTTGGACCCGCAATTTGAAGGGATGTCGCCGACAGACTGTGCTTGATCGGCGGGTCCGCCCGTCGGCATGATGGCGGTCATGACCCCGACGACCCCGCCAGCCTTGTCCTTCAGCCCCATCACAGCCACGGATCTTCCCCTGATCGCGCGCTGGATGGACCAGCCGCATTGGCGGGAATGGTGGAGCGACGAGGTCGAAACCGAGCTTGGCTATATCCGCGACATGATCGAAGGGCGCGACAGCACGCGGGCCTTTCTGTTCTGCCTGGACGGCCAGCCCGCCGGTTACATCCAGGTCTGGCGGATCGCCGATGCGCGGGTCGAGCCCTGGTTGACCGAAGCTCCCTGGCTGATGGCCCTGCCCGACGATTCGGTGGGCGTCGACTTGTCCATCGGCCCGCCGGACCTGCTGTCGCAGGGGATCGGATCCCGAGCTTTGGCCGAATTCGTCGCCATGCTGCGGGCGGAAGGGCATGACAACATCGTCATCGACCCCGACATCTCGAACCAGCGGGCGATTCGAGCCTATCAGAAGGCCGGGTTTCGCAAGATTGCGGGCCTGGCAGGGCGGACAGGTGACGTTCTTCTGATGCGCCATGACGGACCCGGCGACGCAGCGCCCGGTGCGGAACAATCGGGCAGGCCCCACGTTGGCCCGGACATCTGATACCGGAGGATCCGAGATGCCCACGCCCGAAGACCTGAAAGCCCGCCTTTGGAAAGCCCTGCGCTCTGACATGACCGTGATGCTGGGCCTTGTGGGCGGCGAACACGGCCATGCCCGGCCCATGACCTCGCAGATCGAGGAAGGGGATCACGGGCCGCTGTGGTTCTTTACCTCCAAGGACAATGCCCTGGTGGAAAAGCTGGCGGGCGGGTCGCAGGACAGCGCGGCGCAGTTCGTGTCCAAGGGGCACGATCTGTGGGCCTCGATCGAAGGCACGCTGACCGAAAACACCGACCCGGCGGTCGTGGACCGGTTGTGGAACGCCCATGTCGCGGCCTGGTATGAACATGGCAAGGACGACCCCAAGCTGGCCTTGCTGCGATTCGATCCGCAAAAGGCCGAAATCTGGCTTGATGCATCCAGCATCGTGGCCGGCGCCATGGTGGCCCTTGGCATCAGCGATCCCAAGGAAAGCTATAAGGACAACGTGGCCACCGTCCGGCTGTAACCCTTTTCCGCTGTCGCAACACCGGACCGGGCCTTGGCCCGGTGTTGCGCGTTCAGGCGCCGATAACCTCGACCGTCAGGTTGCCGTTGGTGTAGACGCAGATATCCGCCGCGATGGCCATGGCCCTGCGGGCCACGGTCTCGGCGTCGCCTTCGCCTTCCAGCAGCCCCCGCGCAGCGGCCAGGGCGAAGTTGCCGCCCGATCCGATCGCCGCCACGTCATGTTCGGGTTCCAGAACGTCGCCCGCCCCGGTCACGACATACAGTTCCCGCCCGTCGGTGACGATCAGCATGGCTTCCAGGTTGCGCAGGTACTTGTCCATGCGCCAGTCCTTTGCCAGATCGACGCAGGCGCGCTGCAACTGTCCGGGGGCGGCTTCCAGTTTCTTTTCCAGCCGTTCCAGCAGGGTAAAGGCATCCGCAGTCGATCCGGCAAAGCCCACCACCACGTCGCGCCCGCCCGGCGTCAGGCGCCGCACCTTGCGGGCCGTGCCCTTCATCACCGTCTGGCCGACGCTGACCTGGCCGTCGCCCGCAACCACCACGCGGCCGCCGCGCCGGACCGCCAGGATCGTGGTGCCGTGCCAGCCGGGAAATCTGTCATCCGCCATAAGGGGTCTCCGTCGTTCTCAATGAAAAAGGGCGGCCGCCCGCTGGCCGCCGCCCCATGTGGCCCCGGGGGCCGGTCAGATGGATTCGTCGATCCAGGTCTTCAAGGCGGCCTTGGGCGCGGCGCCCATGCGGTTCGACACGACCTCGCCGCCCTTGAACAGGAACAAGGCCGGGATGCCGCGAACGCCAAGGGCCGCAGCCTGTTCGGGATTTTCGTCCACGTTGACCTTCACGATCTTCACGCGGCCCGCGTATTCGTTGGACAGTTCTTCCAGGGCCGGGCCGATCTGCTTGCAGGGGCCGCACCATTCCGCCCAGAAGTCCACCACGACCGGGGTGTCGGATTGGCGGACTTCGCTGTCGAACTGGGTGTCGTTGACGTGCACGGTGGCCATGCTTTCGCTCCTTGATGGGGATGCCGGCGGGATGCGGCAAAGCTGATCTTACAGCTATGAAGCCATGGCCCGCCGGTCAAGGGCAGCCATGGCGCGGTCCAGAACCGGATCGGGAATGGGCATCAGGCTGCGCGCGGCCGTCCACAGGATCGCGATCTGGACGGGCCGGGCGGGCCAGATCATCCGCAGCGCGGCGCGATAGGCGGCCATCTGGCGCAGGATCCCCTCGGGCGTATCCTCGGGGCGGCCCGGAACGACGATGTTGGACTTGTAGTCCACGGCCAGGATCCGGTCGTCCGTGACGATCAGCCGGTCGATGGCGCCATGGACCATGCCAAGCCCTGGCAAAGGAGCGGTCAGCGCCACCTCGGCCAGGACCTGGGCCTTGGGATCGGGCGTCATGACCTGGGCCAGGTCGGGCGCGGTGATGACCGCCGCCGCCTCGGCCAGAAGCTCGGCCAGTTCGGCAGCATCGGGCAGGCCCCCCTCGGCCCCCGCGAGCAGGGCGCGCGCGGCGCGCGGCCAGTCGAGGGGGGGCAGGTGAGGCAACCGTTCCAGCAGCAGGTGCAGCCTTGTGCCGCGCAGCATGGCGGCGGTGGGATCGCGGTCGTCGCCCTGGACGCCGATCACCTTGGCGCCCCCCAGGCCGGTCGCTGCAATGGCCTGGATGCGCGGCGGCGGCGGGGGGGCGGGCCGGTCCGACCAGGCAGGGCGCCGGACCATGGGCGCGGCCTTGCGTTCCAGGCTTACGGCCAAGTCGGGCCATTCGCCAAAGGACAGGCGCTGCGCGGTGCCGATGCCCTCGATCTCGATGCTGGTCTGGGGAAGGGCGCTGCGCGCGGCGCCCATGGCGATCATCGAATGCCATGAGTCCAGCAGCTCGCCCGTGGGACCGGCCGCCGCCACGATCAGCCAGCTTTCCGCCCGCGTCATCGCGACATACAAAAGCCGACGCCGTTCCTGTTCCTGGCGCAATTCGTGATCGGCCACTGCCTCGGCCACCGGGTCGGGGCGGTCGGCGGCAATGCCGCGCCAGGCGGGCAGGTCGTCCAGGCGGATCAGCGGCTGGCCGCGACCGGGCCTGCGCTTGCGGGTTTCGGGCAGGATCACCACCGGGCTTTCCAGCCCCTTGGATCCGTGGACCGTCATCACCCGGATCAGGCCGCCCCCGCCGCCCGGCAACTGGCGCTTCACCTGCACGTCGTCGCGGCCCAGCCAGACCAGAAAGCCCGTCAGCGACGGCGTCTCTACCGTGTCATAGGCCAAGGCCTGCGACAGAAGTTCGTCGATGCCGTCCTCGGCCTCTGGTCCCAGGCGGGCCAGCAGCGCCGCGCGGCCCCCGTGGCGCACCAGCAGGCGCGAGATCAGTTCATAGGGACGCAACTGGTCCGTCCGGCCCATCAGGTCGCTCAGGACCTCGTAGGCCCGGCGGTGGGGCGAGGCGCGCAGCCGTTCCCACAGGTAATGCCGTCCCCGGCCCGCAGCCAGGCGGTAAAGGTCGTCCTCGGTCAGGCCGAACAGCGGGGACCGCAGGATCGCGGCCAGGCACAGGTCGTCCTCGGGGGTGGACACCACCGACAGCGTCGCGGTGATGTCGCGCACGGCCAGTTCGGCCGCAAGTTTCAGCCGGTCGGCGCCCGCCACGGGCAGGCCTGCGGCCTTCAGTTCGCGGATCAGGTCGTCGAACAGCCCGGCCCGCCGCTGGACAAGGATCTGGATGTCGCCCGGCCCGATCGCGCGCACCTGGCCGGTCTTGGCGTCGGTGATGGGCGTGCCGATGATGGCCTTGACCTCTCGCGCCACGGCGCGGGCCAGTTGCGTGTCGGCGGCGTTTTCGGCCGGCGCATCGACCGGCGTGGTCCAGTCGCCGCGTTCGGGCTTTTCAGGTTCCGGCAGGGCCGGCCAGATGTCCACGCGGCCGGGCAGTCCGTCGCGAAAGGCGATGTGGCGGGGCGGGTCGCCCAGGCCTTCGGCCGCGTCGCCCTGAAAGACGGTATCGACCAGCGACAGGATCGCGGGCGAGGACCGGAACGAATGGGACAGGCCGCGCTGCTGCATGGGCTGGGCGACCGCCTCGAAATCCTGGCGGAAGCGGTCGCGGACCGATTCAAAGACCGCGATGTCGGCGCCCTGGAAGGAATAGATCGACTGTTTCGGATCGCCCACCACGAACAGCGTCCGGGGCCGGTCATGCGCGCCTTCCCCGCTCGTGAATTCATCCGTCAGCCGCCGGATCACCCGCCATTGCTCGGGGCTGGTGTCCTGGGCTTCATCGACCAGGATATGGTCGATGCCCCCGTCCAGGCGCCACAAGACCCATTGCGCCATGCTGGATTCCTCCAGCAACTCGGCGGTGCGGCGGATCAGGTCGTCGAAATCCAGCCAGCCCTGGGCGGATTTCTCGACCGCCACCTGTCGGGTGAAATGATGGGCAAAGCGGTGCAGGGCCAAGGTCTTTTGCGCCAGATGCAGGCCCAGGGCCAGGCACCGGGCATCGGCCACGCGCTGCATCAAGCCGTCCAGGGCGGCCATGTATTGCGCGCAGGCGCCCTGGCGCAGCGCCTTGGTGGGGATGTCGCCGATCTTGGGACCGAAGGGAACGCGCGCCGTGGCGCCAAACAGCAGGCATTTGCACAAAAGATGCAGTTCGGCGTGGCCGGGATTGCGCCAGTTGCCCTTGGACAGGTATTCGGCCAGCTTGCCGTCCTTGGCCCCGCTGCCGCTGAGGATCGGGATCAGGGCGTCGAACAGATCGCCTTCGTTGCCGTCAAAGACACGCGCCAGAAGCGCGGCTTCGTCCATGTCGGGGGGCAGCCCCATCGACCGCCAGATCGGCGCGGGATCGGGATCGCGGGTGAAATCCGATTCCGACAGCCCCCCCAGAAAGGCGTCCAGGTCGTCGCCCGACACAAGCGCCGCCAGGTCGCGGATCGCGGGATCGTTCCCGGCTGCCATCTGGTCGAGGATCTGGGCGCGCAGGACACGGGCCGACCGGTCGTCCAGTTCCCGGAACCCCATCGGGACGCCTGCCTCCAGCGGAAAGCGCCGCAGCAGGGCCGCGCAGAAGCTGTGGATGGTCTGGACCTTCAGCCCGCCCGGCGTCTCGATGGCGCGCGCAAACAGGCGCCGCGCCTCGGCCAAGTCGGGATCCCCGCCTTCGCCCAGTTCCGCCAGTTCGCGCCGCAGGTCGGCTTCGGGCAGCATCGCCCATTGGCCCAGGCGGCGCAAAAGGCGGTTCTGCATCTCGGTCGCGGCGGCCTTGGTATAGGTCAGGCACAGGATGCGTTCGGGCGCGGTCCCGGCCAGCAGCAGGCGGGCCACCCGGTCGGTCAGCACGCGGGTCTTGCCCGACCCGGCATTGGCCGTCAGCCAGGTGGAGCGCAGGGGATCGGCAGCGGCGATCTGGTTGAGGCTGGCTTCATCCATGCCCGTTTCCCTTTTCCAATCCGACCTTTTCCAATCCGACCTTCTCCACGTGCGGCGCGTCGGCCAGCGACCATTCGCCGAACCGCGCCAGGTGATCGTAGTCGCCCGCATAGCTGGTCTGTTCGGGCGCCCGCATGGAGGCAAATCCCGTGTCCCCCGCAAGATAGGAGGCGACGAGCCGCAGAAAGCCGTTCCAGTTCTCGTCCTCGAGTTCGGGGGAATAGTCGCGGACCTGCGTTTCCCCCTCTCCTCCCAGCTGGATATAGCGGATGCCCGCGACATCGACCGGGCCAAGCGCGTCGAAGCCGCCGCGTCGGGCCATCGCGGCTTCCAGGATCAACTGCTTGTCAAAGGCCGCGATCTGCTTGTCGGTGGGCGGCGTGCCGGACTTGTAGTCATAGATCATCACGCATCCGTCATGCAGAAGGTCGATCCGGTCAGGCTTGGCGGACAGGGTGAAATCCAGTCCCGGCAGGGTCACCTTGCCGCGCTTTTCGACGATCACCGGGCGACCCTCGGCCAGGCGGGCAAGTTCGTCTGCCACGATCCGGTCGGCGATCCGTTCCATTCGCGCGGCCCAGAAGGCGCGGGCGGCGGGCCAGGGCACGTCGCGGGCCAGGATTTCCGCCGTCAAGGCCAGGAACCGGGCCTTCAGCGCCGCATGGGGCATATCGGGTTCGGGCCGGGTGCCAAGCCACGCCTCGACAATGGAATGCAGCGTCTGGCCGCGCAGGGCGGCATCGGGTTCGGGCCGCAGCGCGGGCAGCGGGCGCAAGCCCAGCACGCGCTTGGCGTAAACCGCATAAGGATCGCGGATCAGCAGCGACACATCTGTGACCGGCAATTCGCGGAACGGGGGGCCGGGCGGGACCGGCGCGGGACGGGGGCTGGGTGGCACCGTTCTTGCCGGATGAGAGACCGCCATGGCAAGGGCCAGCCAGGCATGGCCCCGCGCCCGCATCGCCGCAAGCGCGGCGGGACCGCTGCGTTCGGGCAGGCCACCCATCAGGTTGGTCAGCCGGTTCAGCCAGCGGGATGGGATCGTTTCCGCCTCGGCATCGCGTCGCGCGCGGGTCAGGATCACCTGCTCCACGCCCATCACCTGCTGGAAATCATGCGCGGCCAGCCCGATCTGGCGTTCCGGCAACGGCAGCCCGGCCGCCAGGCGCATCTGCCGCGACAGCCAGGGATCGGGCTTCAACTGCTGGGGCCAGCCGCCTTCGTTCAGGCCCGACAGGATCACGATGCCCTGGCCCACGATCCGCGCCTCGCGCGGGCCGCGGATATGCAGGTAATGGGCATCGCCTTCCACCCGGACGGATTGCTGGCCCAGTTCGTCCAGAAGCAGGGCGCAGAAATCCTGCGGGCCCAGATCCGGCCCATGGCCCGCGTGTTCGGCCAGGTGATCCATCGTCGCGCGCAGAAGCGAGCCTACATGGTCCCCCCACAGCTTGGACGCCGCGGCATTGCCGCCCGGACCCGCGGCAATCCCCTCGGCCAGGGCGATCAGGTCGCGCAGACGGTCGGGCAGGGGGCGGGGCAGGCGGTCCCGGACCAGCGGCGTGATCAGGTCCAGCCCGTCGGCCAGCCATTCCGCCCAGGTCTTGCGCAGCGCGTCCCCCCTTGAACCCCAGGTCCGCAGGCATTCGCCGTCCGGAAAGGCCGGGCCGTTGCGGCGCAGTTCCAGTTCCAGGTCGCGCGCCAGAAGCCGCGCCTCGTTCGCGCCGACCAGGGGCGATCCGGTCAGGGCCAGGGGATGCTTCAGCAGCACCAACAGGCGGTCGATGCTCAGCGCCTCGCCGAACAGGGCGGCGATATGGCGCATGAACAACCCGTGTCCGGTCAGCGACAAGGGCTGGCCCGCGCTTTCGTCGGGGCACAGGCGCCAGCGGTCAAGCGCGGCGTTCACCCGCCGGATCAGGTTGCCGTCCGCCGCGATCAGCGTGGCGGGGGCGTGGCGTTCGGCGCAATCGCGCAGGATCAGGGCAATGACCTCGGCTTCCTGGCCGGGCTGCTCGGTCTCGATCAGGGTCAGGCCTTCGGTCGGCGCCATCAGGTCGGGCAGGCGCGGGCCTTCGGCGATCCACTGGTCGGTGACGGGCGCGGGCCGCAGCGCCAGCGACACCAGCCGGTTGCGCCCCGGCACCGGGGGGGGCGTGTGGGTCCAGCGGGCGGGGCGTCCCAGGGCGTGGATCAGGGGGGCGAAGCGGGCCTGGGGATGATCTTCGGCCTTGTGGTCCAGGCTGTCCCAGACCGATTGGGGCTGGTCGAAGTCAAAGCCCGGCAGCACAACCGCGCCTTCGGGCAGCCGTGCCACGGCCTCCATGAACAGCCGCGTCGCGCCATGCGATCCGGTCGATCCCACGACGATCACCGGGCCGTCGGGCAGGTTCCGGCCCTTTGACCAGTCGTCGCACAGGATTTCGGCCGCCAGCCGTTGCCGTGCGCCCCGGTCCATCGGCGGGCCGTCCAGGTGAAAGCGCGCCGCAATGCGCAGGAAGACCAGGGCGTTCTGCCAATGCCGGGCATGATCGCCGGTGTCGATGCCTTCAAGCGCGTCCGGCCCCAGCCCTTCGGTCTGCATTTCCTGCATCAGGTCCGACAGCGACCGGGCAAGCGCCGCGATGGAATGGCCCGATGCCAGGTCGGGCCGCGTCGCCAGCAGCCCCGCCACCAACCGGGCCAGTTGCAGCCGCCGTGCCAGAGGGGCGGATTCGACCTGGCCCAGCATCGCGGGGCTTTCCAGGTTCGTGACCGGCAAAAGCCGCGGCAGCAGCAGCGGCCCGCGCAGGTCGAAGCCGCATTTCAGTTCCGCCAGCGTGCGCGCGGCATTGGCATAGATGGTGACGCGGGCCATCGCCTCGGGCGGCTGGCCGGCCATGCGGTCCAGGAATCCGGCCACGAATTCATGGGCGAAGTCGATGCCCGGCGGCAGGGCGTAAAGGCCGCGAAAGCAGGGTTCAGCCATGCAGCACCTGTTCTGCCAGGGGGATCGCCTGGGGATAGCCCACGTCGCACCAGCCGCCCCGATGAACGATGCCATGGGCGCGCCCGTCCGCGATCAGCAGATCCCACAGGCGGTTCAGGGAAAACACCCGGTCCGGGATACCGGCCAGCCGGTCCGGGCGGATGATCTGCGCGCCTCCATAGACGAAATCGCCTTGCCGCGCGATGCGGCCTTGCGCATCCATTGCGAAATCCCCGGTCCCCTGCCGTGCGGCAGCCCGGTCCAGCGGGATCAGCATCAAAAGCGCGTCCATGTCGTCGCGCCAGGCGGCGTCCAACGCGGCCAGCGGGTTCGGCCCGGTCCAGACCACGTCGGGGTTCAGCGTCATCACCGGCCCCTGGCCCAGCAGGGGAAGGGCCTGGCGCAGGCCGCCGCCGGTGTCCAGGATCGCGCCTGCCTCATCGCTGATGGCCACGTCTTGGCCTGCCAGATGCGCGGCGATCTGGTCGCCCAGGTAATGGGTATTCACGACCACCGGCCCCACCCCGGCATCCCGGCCCAGATCAAGCGCGCGGTCCAGCAGCGTTCGGCCGCCCACGTGAATCAGGGGTTTCGGCAGTCTGTCGGTCAGCGGGCGCATCCGCGTGCCCAGCCCCGCGGCAAAGATCATCAGCGGGCGCATCGGGCACGGATCCTTTCGATGACGGCGGCGTCGGGGGCCGGCAGGGCAGCGACAGCATCGGCCAAGGGCGCAAGCGCCGGATGGGCCAGGTTGCGTTGCACATAGCCCCAGACGCGCGGCATGAAATCCAGGTATCGCGCCTTGCCGTCGCGAAGGCACAGCCGCGTGAAGATGCCCAGGATCCGCAGGTTCCGCTGTGCGCCCAGCAAGGCATAAGCCGCGCGGAAGCGGTCTGCGTCCAGCCCGGAGGCCGCCAGATAACGCGTGACGCAGGCGGTCTCGATGGCCGGGTCCACGTCGCGGCGCGCGTCCTGCAGGGCGGATACCAGGTCATAGGCCGGATGGCAGGCCACCGCGTCCTGATAATCGATCAGGCCCAAAGGTGCCTCGCCCCGCCAGATCAGGTTTTCGGCATGAAAGTCGCGCAAGGACAGCACGGGCGGCACGTCCGTGGCCAGATCGGCATGAAGCCGGGCGATCACGGGCGCGATCTCCTGCCCCCCCGCCGCGCCCGCCGCCTGCGGATACCAGTCGGCGAACAGTCCCACCTGATCGGCCAGGGTCGGACCGTCCAAGGGGGCCACGAAATCCGGGACCGGGCAGCGGTGCAGCTCGGCCAGGAAATCCGTGATCCGGTCATAGACCCCCGGCGCCATGCCCGGGTCGCGTTCCAGCACGCGGGCCACCAGATCGTCGCCCAGATCCTGCACCAGCAGAAGCCCCGCGTCTTGATCCTGCGCCAGGATTTCGGGCGCCCCGAAACCATGCCCGCGCAACCATTCCGTCATCCTTGCGAAAGGCGCGCAAGCCCCCGTAGGATCGTCCATCAGCACCGCGCTGCCCCCTGCGCCCGTCAGCCGGAAATACCGCCGGGCCGAGGCATCGCCCGCCAGCGGCAGCACCCGCGCACCCCCCCATCCCGCGCCTGCCGCAAAGGCGGCGCGTGCCGCGATCCGGGCGGCGTCAGGGGCGATCAAGGTGATTTCCCGCACGTCAGGATCGGCATGGGCAGCGATCGCCACCGTGATCGCACCGTCGGGCAGGCGGTCCAGCCGGTCGGGCCATTCGATCAGGCAGATGGCGTCCGCCAGCGCCTCGTCCAGGCCCAGTTCGGCCAGTTCCGACGGATCGGACAGGCGATACAGGTCGGCGTGCCAGATCTCGGTGCCCATGGGGTCGTCATAGGTCTGGACCAGGGTGAATGTCGGGCTGGGCACGTCCTCGGCCGCATCGCCCTGGCGGGCGCGGATGAAGGCCCGGGCGAAATGGGTCTTGCCTGCCCCCACCGGCCCGTCCAGCAGGATCGTCTGGCCGGGCCGCAGCGTGGCGGCCAGCATCCGCGCCAGGGCGGCGGTCAGGGTTTCATCTGCGGGCAGGCGCGTGGTCATGGGATGTTTCTAGCGGCTTCGTCCTGCGGGGGGAACCATCCGTGAACGGATCGCGTGCCTTGTGGCACCAAAGCCGCTAGACTGGCCGGCAAAGGAGGCCTCCATGTTCCGCACCGCTTTCATCCTGACCCTGGCCCTTGCCGGGCCTGCCGCCGCCACGCAGGAATATATCCTGCCCACGCTGTTCGACGTGGCGGGGGTGGCATCCGACGACGTCCTGAATATCCGGGCCGAGCCGACCGCCACGTCCGCGATCATCGGCACCCTGGCCCCCGACGCCCAGCGGATCGAGGTGGTCGAGGAACGCCGGGGCTGGGCGCGCATCAACACGGCCGACGGGACGGGCTGGGTTTCGGCGCGATACCTGTCCTATCGCGTCGATGTCTGGGAGCCGGGCGAACTGCCGCCCGCTTTCCGCTGCCTGGGAACCGAGCCGTTCTGGGACGCCAAGGTGGAAGGCGGCGATCTGGTCCTGCGCAGTCCTGATGATCAGGGGGGCGACCGCCGTCCCGTGCAGGGGGTGCTGGACACCGGCGTCTTCCGCGATCCGGCGCGGGTGGTCGTGGCGCAGGACATGACGCTGTTCTCGCATCCGCAGATCTGTTCGGACGGGATGTCCGACCGGCTGTTCGGGTTGGCGGCAACGCTGGTGCTGCATGGCGACCAGCCAAGGCTGCTGTCGGGGTGCTGCACGATCCAGCCCTAGTGCCGGGGTTCGCGCCGCCACCCTGCCGGTCAGTTCAACCCCAGCACGTCCTGCATGTCGTATTCGCCCGGCCCCTTGTCCTGGCCCCAGATCGCCGCGCGGATGGCGCCGCGCGCGAAGATCGCCCGGTCGGTCGCCAGGTGGCGCAGCACGATCCGTTCGCCCTCGCCTGCGAAGACCACGTCATGTTCGCCCACCACATCGCCGCCGCGAATGGCGGCAAAGCCGATGGAACCCGGCACCCGCGCCCCGGTGATCCCCTCGCGCGCCGGGGTGCGCAGTTCGGCAAGCGTCGCCCCGCGCCCCTCGGCGGCGGCCTCGCCCAGCATCAGGGCGGTGCCCGACGGCGCATCGACCTTCATGCGGTGATGGGCCTCGACCACCTCGATGTCCCAATCCTCGCCCAGGACGGCGGCGACCTTGCGGGTCAGGCCGGTCAGCAGGTTCACCCCCAGGCTCATGTTGCCCGCACGGATGATCGGCGCGTGGCGGGCGGCGGCCTTGAGGCAGTCCAGATGCGATTGTTCAAGGCCCGTGGTGCCGATGACATGGACCGCACGCGCCTGCGCGGTCAGTTCGGCGAATGCCACGGTCGCGGCGGGTGCGGTAAAGTCGATCACCGCTTGGGCCTGCGCGATCACCGCGACCGCATCGTCGCTGACCGTCACGCCGAGCGGTGCCGCTCCCATCGCCTCGCCCACGTCGCGCCCGATCCAGGGATGGCCGGGCCGTTCCAGGGCGCCGGCCAGCCGCACATGGGGGTTTTCCCCCAGCAGCCGGATCAGCATCTGCCCCATCCGACCCGATGCGCCGGTGACGATGATCCCCGGCAGGGCGGGCGCGTCCGTGTTCTGCAAGTCGCTCATGAGGGCCTCCGGCTGTCTTTCCCGCGTCATATCCCGTTGCGGCGCGGCCCGCGACCCCCTACATCGGGACGCATGGCACAGAACCGTTATTCCCATGGCTCCGGCCCCTCGCAGCGCCAGCTTCGCGTGGGCGAGCTGATCCGCCGCACCTTGTCCGACGTGCTGGCGCGCGCCGACGTGCATGACCCGGACCTCAACCGCCATTCGATCACCGTGGGCGAGGTTCGGATGTCCACCGACCTGAAGGTCGCGACCGCCTTTGTCCTGCCCTTGGGCGGGCAGGGGGCCGAGGACGCCCTGGCCGCACTGCGTCGCAATACGTCCGAATTGCGGCATCTGGTCGCCAAGGCGATGACGCTGAAATACGCGCCCCAACTGAAGTTCCACCTGGACGAGACCTTTGACCGGATGGACGACACCCGCCGCCTGTTCGCCGACGAACGCGTCCGCCGCGACGTGGAAGCCGTGGACAAGGATGACGATGAGGATTGACCTGCGCCCCCTGGGCGTGGCGTTCGGGATGCTGCTTGCCTGGGCGATCCCGGCGGCGGCGGATGGCTGCGGGCGCATGACCCATGACGGCCAGGGCTATGTCGTCTGCGAGGTGTCGGCCGACCGGGAACCTGCGCTGCGGCTGTGGCAGGACGATGCCAGCGGCCAGCCGCTGCGCAACTTCGCCAATGTCCGCGCGACCCTGGGCCAGGGCGAAAGCCTGGCCTTCGCGATGAACGCGGGAATGTATCACGCCGATTATCGCCCCGTGGGCCTGTTGGTCATCGACGGGGTGGAACTGCAACCCATCGTCACGGGCGCCAGCCGCGACAATTTCGGGATGCTGCCCAATGGCGTCTTCTGTACTGGCGGCGCGCGTCCCTTCCAGGTGATCGAAAGCCGCGCCTTTGCCGATGCGCGCCCCGACTGCCGCCTTGCCACGCAATCCGGGCCGATGCTGGTCATCGACGGCGACCTGCATCCGCGCTTTCTGGTCGATTCGGACAGCCGCCATGTCAGGAACGGCGTCGGCGTCTCGCCCGATGGCCAGACGGCATGGTTTGCGATTTCCAACCGGGCGGTGACCTTCCACGAATTCGGGCGGCTGTTCCGCGACGGGCTGGGCGTGCGCGACGCGCTGTATTTCGACGGATCCATCAGCCGGCTTTACGCACCGGGGGTCAGCCGGGCGGATTTCGGGCGTTCGCTGGGACCGATCATCGGGCTGGTGGACAGCGCCGGTTGACCTTGCGCCAGTGGCTGGCTATGCCGCCGCCTTCCGTTTGCAAGGGGATCCCATGGCACGCAAGAAGGGCCGCGACATCAATGGCTGGCTGATCGTGGACAAGCCCGCGGGCGTCGGCTCGACGGCGGTGGTGGCCAAGGTCCGCTGGGCGCTGGATGCGAAAAAGGCAGGCCATGCCGGCACGCTGGACCCTGACGCGACCGGCGTGCTGGCCGTGGCCCTTGGCGAGGCGACCAAGACCGTCGCGGCCGTGACGGACGCGCTGAAATGCTATGACTTCACGGTCAACTGGGGGGTCGAGACCGCGACCGACGATGCCTCGGGCGAGGTTGTCCGCAGGTCCGATTCCCGCCCCGACCGCGCCTCGATCGAGGCCGCGCTGCCCGCCTTTACCGGCAATATCATGCAGGTTCCCCCGGCCTTTTCCGCCGTCAAGGTCGATGGCGAGCGCGCCTATGACTTGGCGCGCGAGGGCGAGGATCTGGATCTGGCCGCGCGTCCCCTGTGGGTTCAAAGCCTGACCTTGCTGGATTGCGATACCGACACCGCGCGGCTGGAGATGATCTGCGGCAAGGGCGGTTATGTGCGATCCATCGCGCGCGACCTGGGCCGGGCGCTGGGCTGCCTGGGCCATGTGGCGCATCTGCGCCGCACCTGGTCGGGGCCGTTCGAGGCCAGCGAGGGCGTTGCCTTCGACAAGATCGACCGAAGCGCGCAGGACTGGCTGGACAGCCAGCTTCTGCCTCTGGAAATTGCGCTGGGCGACCTGCCCATGCTGCGCGCCACGCCCGAAGGGGCGGTCCGCATCCGCAACGGCAATCCGGGCCAGGTGACAGGATCGGCGGAATGGGGCGATCTGGTCTGGGTCGCGGATGCCAAGGGGCCGGTCTGCATTGGGCGATATCAAGGCGGGCTGGTGCAGCCCGAACGGGTCTTCAACCTTTAGCCCAGATAGGCGCGCAGCCCCGGCGGCGGGTTGTCCAGCAGCAGCCCGGTTGGCACCGGTGGATGAGCCATGCCGCCATCGACCAGGATCGTCTGCGGCGCGAAGCTGCGGGCATCGCCGGGATCATGCGTGACCATCAGGACCGTAGCCTCGGTTTCATCGGCGATCCGCGCCAGCAGGGCCAGCATTTCCCCCTTCAATGCCGGTCCAAGCGCCGCGAAGGGTTCGTCCAGCAGCAGCACGGGACGCGCGCGCAGCAGCACGCGGGCCAGGGCCACGCGCCCTTGCTGGCCGCCCGACAGGTTGGCGGGGCGGCGCGTCTCCATCCCCTCCAACCCGACCTCGGCCAGCACCTGCGCCACGCGGGCACGCTGCGGATCGGACAGGCGCAGATCCGGGCGCAGGCCAAGGCCCACGTTCTGCGCGACCGTGAGATGCGGGAACAGGTTCTGGTCCTGGAACAGCGTCGATACCGGGCGCCGACCGGGCGAAAGGGTGGTGATGTCCTGCCCCGCCACGCGGATCCTTCCCCGGTCCGGGGCCAGGAATCCCCCCACCAGCGACAGCAGCGTGGATTTGCCCGACCCGGACGGACCGATCACCGCGATCCGCGCGCCCTTGGGGATCGACAGATCGGCTGACAGGGTGAAGCTGCCGCGTGAAACATGGATGCCGTCGAATTCAAGCAAGGTGACCCCCACGGTCGAAGATCCAGAATAGGCCAAAACTGATCGCCATCAGCAGCACCGCGCAGGCCGAGGCGTCCGCCATGCGATAGGAGTTCATCAACTGATACATCTGCAAGGGCAGCGTCGGCCGGTCGCCCGCGAACAATGTGATCACACCCAGATCCCCCATGGCCAGTGCCGCCGCCAGACCCCCCGTAAAGCCCAGCGACCGGGCCAGGCGCGGCAGGGTCAGGTAACGCAGCCGCGCAAGCCCTCCCATCTCCAGCGAATCGGCCAGCCGCCCGTAATCCCTCTGCAAAGTCCGCGCGGCGGGGATCAGCGCCCGCAACCCGAAGGGCAGGGCCATGATCGCGTTGACCCCTACGGTCAGCGGCAAGGCCAGCGATTGGGGATCAACCCATGGGCGCAGCAGGATGAACAGCCCCGTTCCCAGCACCAGGGGCGAGGCGATCAGCGGCAGCATCCCCGCCGTTTCCACCCACTGCATCCGCCCGCGCGCCAGCGACAAGGCCAGCACCAGCGTCAGGATCAAGGCCAAGGTGGCCGAAATCAGCGCCATGACCATGGATCGCAGCGCAGCCTCCCAAACCTCGGGCGGCAGGGCGGGGATCTGCGGCAAACCGCGCGCCGTCACCGCGCCCATGGGCCAGATCAGGAATCCTGCTGCGACGGTGATCACAAGGGCGTCGCTGATCCGGCGCCAGCCGCCGGGCGCTGCGGGCATATGCGCGGCATCAAGCCCCGCCCCGAAGGCTGCGGGAATCGCAATCCACCATGCCAGCATCATCGCGCAGACGCAGATGCCGATCTGGACCAGCCCTAGGCTTGCCGCCCGGCCCAGGTCGAAGTCGAAGCGGAAGGCCTGATAGATCGCCAGCTCCACCGTGGTCGCGCGCGGCCCGCCGCCCAGGGCCAGCGCCACGGTGAAGCTGGTCAGGCAGACCAGGAACACCGCCAGCCAGACCCCCGGCAGCACCGCCCGCAGCATCGGCCGTTCCAGATGCCGCGCCACGTCGCGGGGGCCGAAGCCCAGGGATGCGGCCAGCCGGAAGCGTTCGGCGGGGATTGCCTGCCAGCCTTGCAGGATCAGCCGCACGGACAAGGGCAGGTTGAAGAACACGTGCGCCAGGATCACGCCCTGCCAGCCATAGATGCTGACCTCGGGCAATCCGGCAAGCCGCAAGGCATCGTTGATCGCGCCGTTACGGCCAAAGACCGCGATCAGCCCCATGATCGCCACGATCACCGGCAGGATGAAGGGCGCGCCCAACAGCGTGACCAGGGCCGACCGTCCGGGAAAGCGCCGCCGGGCCAGGGCGCGGGCCACGGGAATTGCCAGCGCAGACGACAGGGTGGCGGACAAGGCCGCCTGCCACAGCGTGAACCAGACCGCGCGCCAGTCCCAGGGGCCAAGCCCGGACAGCCCCTGCGCCTGCCACATGACTGCGGCAAGCGTTCCCCCGATCAGCAGGGCCAGTCCGGTTGCGGCGACCGCCCCCCCGGCCTCGGCCCGCGTCAGCCGGAAAATGCCCGCAGCCATTCGTCAAGCGCAGGCTGACGCAGTGCCTCGGCCTCGTCCTCGGAATAGAACAGGGTCTTTTCGGGGCGCGGCAGGTCGCGCATGACCTGCGGCCAGTCATCCTGGGGCAGCTTGGCGGGCAGCGACCAGTTGGCCAGCGGAATGATCGTCTGGAACTCGGGCGTCAGGATCCAGTCCATGAAGGCTTGCGCCAGTTCCGGCTGGTCGGTGGTGCGAAGCTGGGCCGCGACCTCGGTCATGAAGTAGTGGCCTTCGGGGAAGATGGCGGCCCTCTTGGTCGTGTCGTCCTCCTCGGCGATGTGATAGGCGGGCGAGGTGGTATAGGACAGGACCATGTCGGCCTCGCCCTCGGTGAACATCCCATAGGATTCCGACCAGCCCTTGGTCACGGTCAGCACCTTGGGCGCCAGCTTGGCCCAGGCGTCCGGCGCCTGGTCGCCATAAACCGATTTCACCCACAAAAGCAGCGCCAGCCCTGACACGGACGACCGCGGATCCTGGATCACAATCTTCATGTCGTCGGGCGCCTCCAGCAATTCGGCGAAACTGGCGGGCGGGTTCTGCAACCGGGTTTCGTCATAGACAAAGGCCGTCTCGCCCCAGTTGTAGGGCAGGAAGATGTCGTCGGTCCATTCGATGGGCAGCGACAGATCGCCCGTGTCCTGCCCATGCGGCGCGAAAAGGCCGGATGCACGGGCGCGGGCGGTCACGTCGGTGTTCAGGCCGAAGACGATGTCGGCCTCAGTCCGCTCGCCCTCCATCAGCACGCGGGACAACTCGTCCCCGGTGACGAAGCGCAGGTCGCAGTTGCAGAAGGCCTCGAACCCTTCCTCGATCTTCGGGCCGGGGCCCCATTCGCTGGTGATGGATTCGCCCGCATAGACGGTCAGGACGGGCTTGTCCTGCGCAATGGCCGGGGTCGCCGCCAGCAGAACAAGCATCAGGGGCAGTTTCATCGCTGTCTCCTTTCCAAAAGGGTTCCGAAAGAAAGGACAGCGTCACCTTCCCTCCGCCGGTGTTAGCCGGATCAGGTTCAACGGGTCCGCTTGCGCGTCTCAGCCACATGGCCCCCCGAGGTAGGCCTGAATGTAGGGATTTCGCGCGCCCGCGCAAGCGGCTAGAACAGCGGCCATGACGAAGGACATGACCGATCAGCCCACCCCGATGATGGCGCAGTACCTGGCGATCCGGGACGCCAATCCCGGCGCGCTGCTGTTCTATCGCATGGGCGATTTCTACGAGATGTTCTTCGACGACGCGGTGGCCGCCGCAAGCGCCCTGGATATCGCGCTGACGAGACGCGGCACCCATGCGGGGGAACCCATCCCGATGTGCGGCGTGCCGGTCCATGCGGCCGAGGGCTATCTGCTGACGCTGATCCGCAAGGGCTTTCGCGTGGCGATTGCCGAGCAGATGGAGGATCCGGCCGAGGCCAGGAAGCGGGGGTCGAAATCGGTCGTGGCCCGCGACGTGGTGCGGCTGGTGACGCCCGGCACCCTGACCGAGGAATCGCTGCTGGAGGCGCGGCGGCACAACTATCTGGCCGCCTTCGCCCAGGTGCGGGATGATTGCGCGCTGGCCTGGGTGGATATCTCCACCGGCGCCTTCCAAGTGATGGACTGCCCGCTGCCGCGCCTGGCGCCCGAACTCGCGCGTCTGGCGCCGCGCGAATTGCTGGCCTGCGACGGATCGGGCCTGGACGATCTGGCGGCTGATGCCGGTGCGGCGCTGACCGACCTGCACGCGTCCGCCTTTGACAGTGCGGCGGGGCAGCGGCGGTTGTGTGCGCTGTATGGAGTAGAGACGCTGGACGGGTTCGGGTCGTTCACCCGCGCCGAACTGGCGGCCATGGGGGCCATCGTCGATTACCTGGACCTGACGCAGAAGGGAAAGCTGCCCCTGCTGCGCCCGCCGGTGCGCGAACGGGTCGGCGGGGCGATGCAAATCGACGCGGCGACCCGGCGCAACCTGGAACTGACGCAGGCGCTGTCTGGCGGGCGCGAGGGATCGCTGCTGTCGGCCATAGACCGGACGGTGACGGCTGCGGGCGCGCGGCTGCTGGAACGGCGCATCGGCGCGCCATCGCGCGATCTGGCGCTGATCCATGCGCGGCATGACGCGGTGGCGATGCTGGTCGATGATCCCCGCCTGACCGGCGATCTGCGAACGGCGCTGGCCCGCGTGCCTGACATGGACCGGGCGCTGTCGCGGCTGGCGCTGGACCGGGGCGGGCCGCGCGATCTGGGGGCGATCCGGGCGGGCTTGGCGCAGGGCGCGGCCATCGCGGCGCGGCTGCCCGCCGATGCGGCGCCGGTGCTGGCGGATGCCGCGCGCGACCTGACCGGGCACGACGACCTGATCGGTCTGCTGGACGATGCGCTTGTGGCCGAACCCCCGCTGCTGGCGCGCGACGGCGGTTTCGTGGCAAGCGGTTACGATGACGACCTGGATCAGACCCGCCGGTTGCGCGACGAGGGGCGGGGCGTGATCGCCGGGATGCAGGCCGATTATGCGGCGCTGGCCGGGGTGCAGAGCCTCAAGATCAAGCACAACAACGTCCTGGGCTATTTCATCGAGACGACGACGACCCATGCCGAACGCATGATGGCTCCGCCCCTGAACGCGACCTTCATCCATCGCCAGACCACCGCCAACCAGATCCGCTTCACCACCGTCGATCTGTCGGAACTGGAAACGCGGATCCTCAACGCCCGCGACCGCGCGTTGGAGATCGAGCGCGGCATCTTCGACCGGTTGCGCGCGGCGGTGCTGGACCGCGCGGCCCCCATCGGCCAGGCGGCCCGCGCTTTGGCCGAGATCGACCTGGCCGCCGCCTTTGCCGACATCGCCACGGGCGAAGGCTGGACGCGGCCCCTAGTCGATGACAGCCGCGCCTTTGTCATCGAAGGAGGGCGCCACCCGGTCGTGGAACGCGCCTTGAAGCGCAAGGCGGAAAGCTTTGTCGCCAATGACTGCGCGCTGACCGAAGGCGACACCCCCGCGATCTGGCTGCTGACCGGGCCGAACATGGCGGGCAAGTCCACCTTTCTGCGCCAGAACGCGCTGATCTCCGTGCTGGCCCAGGCTGGTGCCTTCGTGCCCGCCCGCCGCGCCCATATCGGCTTGGTCAGCCAGCTTTTCAGCCGCGTGGGCGCCGCCGACGACCTGGCGCGGGGACGCTCCACCTTCATGGTCGAAATGGTCGAAACCGCCGCGATCCTGAACCAGGCCGATGACCGGGCGCTGGTGATTCTGGACGAGATCGGGCGCGGTACCGCGACCTGGGACGGGCTGTCCATCGCCTGGGCGGTGATGGAGCATCTGCACGAAACGAACCGCTGCCGCGCGCTCTTCGCCACCCATTACCACGAGATGACGGCGCTTTCCGCCAAGCTGGACGGCGTGGAAAACGCCACCGTCGCGGTGCGCGAATGGGAAGGCGAGGTGATCTTCCTGCATGAGGTTCGCAAGGGCGCCGCCGACCGCAGCTATGGCGTGCAGGTGGCGCGGCTGGCGGGGCTGCCCGCATCCGTGGTCGAACGCGCCCGCGCCGTGCTGGACGCGCTGGAGTCGGGTGAACGCGAGGGCGCGGCCCGCCCCGCCGCCCTGATCGACGACCTGCCCCTGTTCCGCGCCGTGCCGCCCGCGCCTGTTGCGCCAAGGGCCAAGGAAAGCCCGCTTGAGGCGCGGATGAAGGACATCCATCCCGACGCCCTGTCCCCGCGCGAGGCGCTGGACCTGATCTATGAACTGAAGGCCCTGAGCAAGGAAACCGCATGAGCTTCAACACCTTTGGCCGCGTGTTCCGGTTCACCACCTGGGGCGAAAGCCACGGCCCCGCCCTTGGCGCCACCGTCGATGGCGTCCCGCCGGGCGTGGCCCTGGACGAGGCATATATCCAGCAATTCCTGGACCGCCGCCGTCCCGGCACCTCCAAGCACACCACGCAGCGGCGCGAAGCCGACCAGGTCCGCATCCTGTCGGGCGTCTTCGAGGGCCGCACCACCGGCACGCCGATCCAGCTGATGATCGAGAACACCGACCAGCGGTCCAAGGACTACGGAGAGATCGCGCAGGCCTTCCGCCCCGGCCATGCCGACATCACCTATCACCTGAAATACGGCCATCGCGACTATCGCGGGGGGGGCCGGTCAAGCGCCCGCGAAACGGCGGCAAGGGTCGCGGCGGGGGGCGTCGCGCAGGCGGTGCTGCGCGAGTTGCTGCCCGATCTGCGGATCACCGGATACATGGTGCAGATGGGAACGCTGCATCTGGACCGCGCGAAATTCGACGCCAATGCCATTGCCGAGAACCCGTTCTTCCTGCCGGACGCGACGGCCGTGGACCAGTGGTCCGACTATCTGGACGCCATCCGCAAGGACCAGAACAGCGTCGGCGCCGCCATCGAGGTTCTGGTCGAGGGCTGCCCGCCCGGCCTTGGCGCGCCGGTCTATGCGAAGCTGGACACCGACCTTGCCGCCGCGATGATGTCGATCAATGCCGTCAAGGGCGTCGAGATCGGCGAGGGGATGGGTGCCGCAGCCCTGACCGGCACCGACAATGCCGACGAGATCCGCATGGGCAATGACGGGCCGATCTATCTGTCGAACCACGCGGGCGGCATTCTGGGCGGTATCAGCACCGGCCAGCCGATCGTGCTGCGCTTTTCGGTCAAGCCGACCAGTTCGATCACCACGCCGCGCCGCACCATCGACCGCCACGGCAAGGAAATCGACCTGATCACCAAAGGCCGCCACGATCCCTGCGTGGGGATTCGCGCGGTTCCCGTGGCCGAGGCGATGGCGGCCTGCGTGATCCTGGACCACCTGCTGATGGACAGGGCGCAGACAGGCGGCCAGCGAGGCCGGATCGGCGAATTGCCGCAAAACTGACGCGAAACTTTCAAAGATCCGGCGTCTGTCATAAAAGGGTCATGCTTCTTTCGCACAAGCGTCACCACGGGCGCTTAGGTCACGCACAGGCCCAGCCTTGGGCGTGAAGAAAACAGGAGAGATCCATGTCCACCGTGAAATTCACCGTCTCGGCCCTTGCCGTGATCGCCGCCTCGGCCACAACTGCGGCCGCCCGCGACCAGATCCAGATCTCGGGGTCGTCCACCGTGCTCCCCTATTCCACCATCGTGGCCGAAGTCTTCGGCGAGAACATGGACTTTCCCGTTCCGGTCGTCGAATCCGGGGGCACCGGCAGCGGGCTGCAGAAATTCTGCGAGGGCGTGGGCGCCAACACCATCGACATCGCCAATGCCAGCCGCCCCATTCGTGACGCCGAACGCGAAACCTGCACCGCCAATGGCGTGACCGACATCATGGAAGTCCGCATCGGCTATGACGGGATCGTCTTCGCCAATTCCGCCAATGGCCCGGATTTCGCCTATACTCCTGCCGACTGGTTCAACGCCCTGTCCGCCAAGGTGGTCCGTGACGGCCAGGTCGTGGACAATACGGCCGCCAACTGGAACGAGGTGAACCCGGATCTGCCCGCGCAGGAAATCCTGGCCTTCGTCCCCGGCACCAAGCACGGCACCCGCGAGGTCTTCGAGGAAAAGGTGATCCTGGCCGGCTGCGAGGAATCGGGCGCCATGGAGGCCTTTGTCGCATCCGGCATGGACGAGGACGCGGCCGAGGAAGCCTGCACCACGCTGCGCACCGATGGCCGCGCGGTCGATATCGACGGCGATTACACGGAAACGCTGGCGCGCATCGAATCCTCGCCCAACGGCATCGGCGTCTTCGGCCTGTCCTTTTATGAAAACAACACCGACAAGCTGAAGGTCGGCACCATCAGTGGTGTCACCCCGTCCACCGAGACCATTGCCTCGGGCGAATATCCGGTGTCGCGCCCGCTGTTCTTCTATGCGAAGGCCGCGCATATAGGCGAAATTCAGGGCCTCAAGGAATTCCTGGAATTCTTCGTGTCCGATGAGATCGCCGGTCCCGACGGCCCGCTGGCCGAATACGGGCTGGTGTCGGATCCCAAACTGGCAGCGACCCAGCAAGCCGTCGCCAATGGGACGGTGATGCAATAAGGCCAGGCGGGCGGCCCGGAAAAACCGCGCCGCCCGCCGCTTTCTGGTAAAGGATTGCCCCGAATGCCGCTGTCATGGGCGTTGTTTGCAAGTTTCCTGCTGGCCGCCGCCGGTTACATCGTCGGCCGCAGCCGCGCCTTTGCGACTGCGGGACCGGATGTGCGCAAGCTGCACAGCCGCCCCATCTATCACGGCACCAGCGTCGCGCTGGCCGCGTTGCTGCCCGCCCTGGCGGTGCTGGGCCTTGCGTCCGTCCTGCGCCTGACGGGTGTGGTGACGCCCGAATCCGGACTGGTTGCGGGGGCCATCGCTCTGATCGCCGCCGTGCTGGGACTGGGCGTGGGCGTGATGCGGATCGGCCAGGAATACCAGGCCCGCAACGTGGTCGAGCGGATGGTCCTGGGCCTTCTGATGCTGTGTTCGCTGATCGCCATCGTGACCACCGCCGGGATCGTGCTGTCCCTGGTCTTCGAGACCGGGCATTTCTTCCAGCTTTACGACTGGAAGGCCTTTTTCTTCGGCACTGAATGGACGCCGCGCTTCCAGGGCAATTCCCGTCTGGGGATCGTGCCGTTGCTGTGGGGCACGATGTATGTGTCGGCCATCGCGCTTCTGGTGGCGGTCCCCATCGGGCTGTTTGCCGCCGTCTATATGTCGGAATACGCGTCGCGCCGGGTGCGCGGCTTCGTGAAACCGGCCATCGAGGTTCTGGCCGGGATTCCCACCATCGTCTATGGCCTGTTCGCGCTGATCACCGTCGGCCCCCTGCTGCGCGATTACTTTGCGCAGCCGCTGGGCTTGGGCAATTCCGGCACCTCGGTCCTGACGGCCGGGCTGGTGATGGGGATCATGCTGATCCCCTTTGTCAGCTCGCTGTCCGACGACATCATCAACGCCGTGCCGCAATCCCTGCGCGACGGGGCGCTTGGGCTGGGATCGACGCCTTCGGAAACCGTGCGCCAGGTGGTGCTGCCCGCGGCCCTTCCGGGCATCGTGGGCGCGGTCCTGCTGGCCGCCAGCCGCGCCATCGGCGAGACGATGATCGTGGTCCTGGGCGCGGGCGCCGCAGCCCAGATGAGCCTGAACCCGCTGGAGGCGATGACCACCATCACCGTCAAGATCGTCAGCCAACTGACCGGCGACAGCGACTTCAATTCGCCGGAAACGCTGGTGGCCTTCGCCCTGGGGCTGACGCTGTTCGTCATCACCCTGGCCCTGAACGTCGTCGCGCTGATCATCGTGCGCAAATACCGCGAGCAATACGAATGACCGATATGCCGCTGTCCCAGCCCGTCGCCGTGCCCGACCGCAAGTCTGCCTCGTTGCTGCAACAGGATGCGCGCACCAAGGCCCGCAATGCCGCCGAGAAGCGCTTTCGCCTGTATGGCGTCGCTGCCATCGCGATTTCCATGATCGCGCTTGTGGTGCTGCTGGCCACGATCCTGACCGGCGGCGCGGGCGCGTTCCGCCAAACCTATCTGAACATCCCCGTGACGCTTGACGCCGCCGTCCTGGACCCCAAGGGCAACCGCGATCCGGCGGAAATGGCCAAGGTTCTGACGCTGTCCTATGGCAAGGTTCTGGACGCCGCGGTCGAGGCCACGGTCGCGCGCCACGGCATCCAGATCGAGGGACTGTCTGACAAGGACATCGACGGCCTGATTTCCAAGGAAGCCTCGGCCCAGGTGCGCAACCGCGTTCTGGCCGAACCCGACCTGATCGGCCAGACCGTCGAATTCGACGTGCTGACGGGGGGCCGCATCGACGGTTTCTTCAAGGGCCGCGTGACCATGGAAAGCGCGGCACGCGACAGCAACACCTCGCCCCAGCAGTTGCAACTGGCGCAGGAACTGGCCGACCGGGGCGAGATCGTGACCCGCTTCAACTGGAACTTCCTGAGGCTTGCCGACGCATCCGACCAACGCCCCGAGGCGGCTGGCGTAGGCGCGGCAATCGTGGGGTCGTTCTACATGATGCTGGTGGTGCTGGTCCTGGCCGTGCCCATCGGCATAGCGGCCAGCATCTATCTGGAAGAATTCGCCCCCAAGAACCGCATCACCGACATCATCGAGGTCAATATCTCGAACCTGGCGGCGGTCCCGTCGATCGTCTTCGGGATCCTGGGGCTGGCGGCCTTCATCAACTTTGCGGGCCTGCCGCAATCGGCGCCCATCGTGGGCGGGCTGGTGCTGACGCTGATGACGTTGCCGCGCATCATCATCCCGACGCGCGCCGCGCTGAAGGCTGTGCCGCCCTCGATCCGCGATGCGGCACTGGGGGTGGGTGCGTCCAAGATGCAGTCGGTGTTCCACCATGTCCTGCCCCTGGCCACGCCCGGCATCCTGACCGGTATGATCCTGGGCTTGGCCCAGGCCCTGGGGGAAACCGCGCCGCTGCTGCTGATCGGCATGGTGGCATTCATCCGCGACATCCCCGGCGGTCTTCCCCAGGGGTTGTTCGACCCGGCATCCGCGCTGCCGGTGCAGGTCTATAACTGGACGCAGCGGTCGGACCCGGCCTTCATCGAACGGGCATCCGGGGCGATCATCGTGCTGCTGGTCTTTTTGCTGTGCATGAACGTGCTGGCCATCTGGTTGCGCCGCAAGTTCGAACGCCGTTGGTAAACGGCCCCGAGGAGCCAATATGTACGATACGAGCCACCGCTTGGAGAATGCCGTGACCCCCAAGGACATCAAGATCCAGGCCCGCCAGGTGCAGGTCTTTTATGGCGACAAGCAGGCGCTGAAGGATGTCGATGTGGACATCCTGGACAAGACCGTGACCGCCTTCATCGGCCCGTCAGGCTGCGGCAAGTCCACCTTCCTGCGCTGCATCAACCGCATGAACGACACCATCCCCATCGCCCGGGTCGAGGGCGAGATCCTGCTGGACGGCGAGGATGTGTATGACCGCC
Source organism: Paracoccus everestensis (assembly GCF_021491915.1). Classification (NCBI taxonomy): domain Bacteria; kingdom Pseudomonadati; phylum Pseudomonadota; class Alphaproteobacteria; order Rhodobacterales; family Paracoccaceae; genus Paracoccus; species Paracoccus everestensis. The sequence continues at coordinate 201,315 of NZ_CP090836.1, forward strand.
GCGTCGATCCGGTGCAGTTGCGCGCCAAGGTCGGCATGGTCTTCCAGAAGCCGAACCCCTTCCCCAAGTCGATCTATGACAACGTGGCCTATGGTCCCCGCATCCACGGGCTTGCCCGCAACCGGGCGGAACTGGACGATGTCGTGGAAAAGGCCCTGCGCGGCGCCGCCTTGTGGAACGAGGTCAAGGACCGCCTGTCCGAACCCGGCACCGGCCTATCGGGCGGCCAGCAGCAGCGGCTGTGCATCGCCCGGGCGGTCGCCACATCGCCCGAGGTTCTGCTGATGGACGAACCCTGCAGCGCGCTGGATCCCATCGCCACCGCCCAGGTCGAGGAACTGATCGAGGAATTGCGCACCCGATTCTCGGTCGTGATCGTGACCCATTCCATGCAGCAGGCCGCGCGCGTCAGCCAGAAGACGGCCTTTTTCCACCTGGGCAACCTGGTCGAATATGGCGACACCGACGACATCTTCACCAAGCCGCAGGACAGCCGGACCGAGGCCTATATCTCGGGCCGGATCGGCTGAGGCAACAGAAGGGCAGGACACATGAACCGCGAAAAGCATATCTCGTCGGCCTTCGACCGCGACCTGGAAACGATCCAGGCCCTTGCCGTCAAGATGGGCGGCATGGTCGAGGCCGCCATCAGCGACGCCGCCACGGCGCTGGAAACCAGCGACGTGGAACTGGCCGAACAGGTCCGCCGCCGCGACAAGGCCATCGACGCCCTGGAGGTGCAGTTGAACGAGGATGCCGCCCGGCTGATCGCCCTGCGCGCGCCCACGGCCACCGACCTGCGCATGGTTCTGGCGGTGATGAAGATCGCCCATTCGCTGGAACGGGTGGGCGATTACGCCAAGAACATGGCCAAGCGCACCCATGTCCTGTCGCAGATGCCGCCCATCGACGGAGCGGGCCTAGCCCTGCGCCGGATGAGCACCGCGGTGGGCAGGATGGTCCAGGACGCGCTTGACAGCTATATCCGCCGCGACGCGGGCCTGGCCGAGGACGTGCGCCAGCGCGACCTGGAAGTGGACCAGATGTACAACGCGCTGTTCCGCGAGTTCCTGACCCACATGATGGAAGACCCGCGCAACATCACCGCCTGCATGCACCTGCATTTCATCGCCAAGAACGTCGAACGCATGGGCGATCTGGCGACCGCCATCGCCGAACAGGTGATCTATCTGGTCACGGGCGAGTTGCCTGACGACAGCCGTCCCAAGGACAACAGCGTGCCGGGCATGGTTTCGGACCAGCCGGCAGGGGGCTGATCATGACGCGGCAAGCCCCCTGCGTTCTGGTGGTCGAGGACGAAGGCGCGCAGCGCGAAGTCCTGCAATACAACCTGGAGGCCGAGGGTTTCGCGGTCGTGGTCGCCGACAACGGCGAGGACGCGCTGCTGCTGGTCCAGGAAGAACAGCCCGACCTGATGGTGCTGGACTGGATGCTGCCCAAGGTGTCGGGGATCGAGGTCTGCCGCCAGGTCAAGGCCGATCCCGCGACGCGCGGCATCCCGATCATCATGCTGTCCGCGCGCAGCGAGGAGACCGACCGGGTGCGCGGCCTGGAAACAGGGGCCGACGATTATGTCGTGAAGCCCTATTCCGTGGTGGAACTGATGGCCCGGCTGCGCACGCAACTGCGGCGCACGCGGCCCGCCAGCATGGGCGAGCGGCTGTCGTTCGCCGACATCATCCTGGACGCCGCAGAACACCGCGTTTTCCGGGCGGGCCAGGCCCTGCATCTGGGACCGACCGAATTTCGGCTGCTGTCCGCCTTGATGGAAAGGCCGGGACGGGTCTGGACGCGCGAACAGTTGCTGGACCGGGTCTGGGGGCGCGACATCTATGTCGATACGCGCACCATCGACGTTCATGTTGGCCGCTTGCGCAAGGCACTGATGCAGAACGGCGGCGCCGATCCGATCCGCACGGTGCGCGGGACGGGGTATTCGCTGGGCTAAGCGTTCTTGTCCTAGGACGGGTTGGCGATAAAGCCGATCACTTCCTCGATCCCCGGAATGGCGTCGCCCGCGCCCGGCCGCGTCACCTTCAGCGCCGCTGCGCCTGCGGCCAGGCGCAGGGCTGCGGGAACCGGATCACCACGGTCCAGGGCCGCCGCGAAATAACCTGCGAACGTGTCGCCCGCCCCCGTCGTATCGACCGGTTTGACGGGAAACGCGGCCTGGCGGTGAACGGTCCCCGTGGTCAGGTCGCGGTATTCCGCGCCATCGCCCCCTCGGGTGATCAGCAGACCCTGGACCGGCAGATCGCCCGGCATTGCCGCAAACAACTCATCGGCCTCGCCCGCGTTCATCGCCAGGATGGTCGTAAAGGGCAGCATGGCGCGCACCGCCCCGATGTCGAAGGGCGCGGCGGAATAGATCACCCGGGCGCCCGCCTTCCGTGCGATCCGCGCGGCCTCTACCTGGCAGGCCGTCTCGTTCTGGATCAGCAGGGTATCCTGGGGCTTGAGGGCCGCCAGGGACTTTTCCAGCATGGGCCGGGTGATCGCCCGGTTTGCGCCCGGATGGATGACGATGGCGTTTTCCGCCTGGCTGTCCAGCAGGATGATCGCATGGCCTGTCGCCTGCCCCGGCAGGCGCCCGATATCGGCGGTGCAGACCCCGGCGTTCTTCAACCGGTCCACTACCCAGTCATCGCCCGTGCCCATGGCCCCGATGTGATGGGTGATCGCACCCGCGCGGGCGGCGGCAATGGACTGGTTCGCACCCTTGCCCCCCAGGCCCTGGACATAGCTGCGGGCGGCCAGCGTCTCGCCCGGGCGGGGCAGGTGATCCAGCCGATAAACATGGTCGATATTGATCGACCCCAGGTTCCAGATCGCCATGTGTTCCCTTCCGATATTCGATGCGGCCATGGTGGCGGGGGGCCGTGTGGCTTGTCCAGTAACGAAAGACGCGCCCCGAGAAGGGGCGCGCCAGGGTGTTTCATCGGCGATCGGATCAGCGATGCAGCTTCTTACCCTTGTGCGGCGCCCAGAGCCGCTTGTTGGTCAGATACAGAAGCGAGGTCAGCACGATCAGCAGTAACACCGCCACCAGGCCCACCTGCTTGCGGTCGGTCAGCTTGGGCTCGGCGGTCCACATCATGAAGGCCGCCACGTCGCGGGCCATCTGGTCGGCCGTGGCGGGGGTGCCGTCCTCATAGGTGACCAGATCGTCGGACAGCGGCGGCGGCATACCGATCAGGCCGCCTGCGAAGGCGGTGTTTTCATACAGCACGCTGCCCGCCTGCTCGACTTCCTCGCCCGTATAGCCGGTCAGCAGGGCATGGATGTATTCCGGCCCGCCGATACCGTTGACCAACTGGTTGATCCCGGTGCCGTAAGGGCCATGGAAGGCCGCGCGCGCCTTGGCCATCAGCGACAGATCCGGTCCCATGCCTTCGCCCGTGACCGTGGGGAAGTGGTCGGTCGGCAGGCGCGGACGCTCTTCTCCGGTTTCGGGATCCAGGACTGCCGTCAGGTTTGCCGCATAGGCGCGGACCTGATCATCGGGCAGGCCGGGGCCGCCGTCGTCATGCAGCGTGCGGATCGGCACGAACTTCATGCCGTGGCAGGCCGAACATACCTCGGTATAGACCTGCAGTCCGCGTTGCAGCTGGAACTGGTCGTATTTGCCGAACGGACCTTCGAAGCTGAAGGCGATGTCTTCGATATGGGCCGCGCCGTGGCTGGCCGCGGCGTGTTCCTCGCCTTCGGCTTCCGCGTGACCGCCTTCTGCCGCGCTGGCATTGTCTTCGCCCGCGCCCTCGATGTCGTCATGGCCTTCCTCGGCCACCACGGTGCCGGTGGTTTCGGCAGGGGCGGCGGCTTCGTCCCCTTCGGTCACCTGGACGGCGTCCCCGGCTTCCTGGCCCGCGCCTTGCTCGGCTTCGGCAGGTTCTGCAGCCGCGGGTTCCTCTGCCGCCGGTTCCGCGGCAGCGTCCGCCGGAGCGGCGTCGGCTTCGGCAGCCGGGGCTTCCTCGGCCGGGGCTTCAGCGGGGGTTTCCCCCTCGGTTGCCGTCACCGATGGCACTTCCGGCGCCTCCATCGGGGTCTGCTCGGCCCCGGCGGGGGTCGAGGTCGGCTCGGACGACTGGGTGGGCGCGGTCGCGGATTCGCCGGCGGGGGTTTCCCCCGATCCGGCTTCGACCGGGTCGGCAGGCGCCTGGGCCGGGGTTGCCTGGCCCGCATCCGTTTGATCGGCGGGGGCCGGGGCGGCGGCGGGTTCGGACGACTGCTGCGTTCCGGCCGGTTGCTGGGCCGGGGCGGGCGTGGCGGCGTCCTGCGCAAGGGCAGGGCCGCCGACACAGACCGCCAGGGCCAGAGCGGCCGTGAGCGTCTTGTTTCTCAGGGTCATTGTCCGGCTCTCCTTACTCGGCCATGCGCGTGGGGGAATTGTGATGCGCAAGGTAGTCTTCCTCGATGGTCGCAGGCATGGGCTCGGGCTTCTCGATCACGCCCAGCAGCGGCAGGATGATCAGGAAATAGGCGAACCAATAGGCCGAGGCGATCAGCGAGATTGACGCATAGGGTTCTTCGGCAGGCATCGCGCCGCACCACATCAGCAGCATGAAGTCGAAGGCCAGCAGCCAGAACCACCACTTGAACTGCGGGCGATAGCGGCCCGAGCGGACGCGGCTGGTGTCCAGCCAGGGCACAAGCGCCATGACCAGGATCGCGCCGAACATCGCCAGAACGCCGAAGAACTTGGCGTCGATGATGCCGAAGGACAGGAACTGGACGATCTGCACGACCCAGACATCCGCCGTGAAGGCGCGCAGGATGGCGTAGAAGGGCAGGAAGTACCATTCCGGCACGATATGGGCGGGCGTCACCAGCGGGTTCGCCTCGATATAGTTGTCGGGGTGGCCCAGATAGTTTGGCATGAAGCCGACGACCGCGAAGAACACGACCAGCACCACGCCAAGCGCGAACAGATCCTTCATCACGAAATAGGGCCAGAAGGGCAGGGTGTCCTTTTGGGCGTCTTCCTTGCTGGTCCGGCGCACCTCGACCCCGGTGGGGTTGTTGTTGCCGGTGGTGTGGAAGGCCCAGACGTGGACGACGGCCAGGCCCAGGATCACGAAGGGCAGCAGGTAGTGCAGCGAGAAGAAGCGGTTCAGCGTGGCATTGTCCACGGCCGGTCCGCCCAGCAGCCATTGCTGGATCGCGCCGCCGACGCCCGGGATCGCGCCGAACAGGCCGGTGATCACCGTGGCGCCCCAGAAGGACATCTGGCCCCAGGGCAGCACATAGCCCATGAACGCGGTCGCCATCATCGCCAGATAGATCAGCATGCCGATGATCCAGGTGACCTCGCGCGGCGCCTTGTAGCTGCCGTAGTAGAGGTTGCGGAAGATGTGCAGATAGACCGCCACGAAGAACAGCGATGCGCCGTTCGCGTGCAGATAGCGCAGCATATAGCCGCCGTTCACGTTGCGCATGATGTGTTCGACCGATGCGAAGGCCATGTCGACATGCGGCGTATAGTGCATCACCAGGACGATGCCGGTGACGATCTGAAGAACCAGGCAGAACATCAGGACAATGCCCCAGATCCACATCCAGTTCAGGTTCTTGGGCGTGGGAATCATGATCGTGTCATAGATCACCCCCGCGATTGGCAGGCGGCGGTGAAGCCATTTTTCGAAGCCCGTCTTAGGCTCGTAATGGTCGTGCGGAATTCCGGCCATGCGAAGCCTCCTCAGCCCAACTGGATGATTGTGTCGCTGATGAACTCAGCGACGGGAATGTGCAGGTTCTGCGGTGCGGGGCCGCGGCGGATGCGTCCGGCGGTGTCGTAATGCGAACCGTGGCAGGGGCAGAACCAGCCGCCGAAATCGCCCGCGCCGTCGCCGATGGGGACGCAGCCCAGGTGGGTGCAGACGCCGATCTGGACCAGCCATTCGCCGGCCTCGTCCAGGGTGCGGTTCTGGTCGGTGGCGGGTTCGGTCCCGCTCAGATTGGCGTTCTGCGCGGTGGGGTCGATCAGTTCCCCCAGATCGACCGCGCGGCCGGCCTCGATCTCCTCGGGGGTGCGGCGGCGGATGAACACGGGCTTGCCCAGCCATTTGACAGTCAGCTGGGTGCCTTCCGCGATCCCGCTGACATCGACCTGGATCGAGGCAAGCGCCTGCACGTCGGCCGAGGGGTTCATCTGGTTCACAAGCGTCCAGGCGGCGGCACCGGCGGCCACCGTGCCTGCGCCCGCCGTGGCATAATAGAGGAAATCCCTCCGGGTGCCTACGTGGTCATCTGCGTGGGACACGGGTCATTCTCCAATTCGGGCCGAAGGACCGGCCGATACGACAATCCGGGCCGCGTATCGTCGCAGCCTTCGCGCGGCGGTTCTAGCCTTCAATTATCTGTCAGTCCAGCCGGTAAGCCCGCCTGACCGGGGCCATGGACCAGCCTATGTTGGAAAATTGTCGCGGGCATTTCGTCGCAGGGAGACAGTCACGGGGCTTTCCGCCCTCATGGCCGCTGTTGCGGCCCATCGTTGCCGGAAAAGGTCCGCCAGGCATCTTTGCCGGGGGCGCCAATGGCCCAAGGCTATTTGACGTGAACGAAGACGGTTACAAAAGACCCTGGCTGCGAAAGGAAAGCTCTCGCGACTTGCCGATGATCAGGTGGTCGTGGATGGTGATTCCCATGCTGTCGGCGGCCTGGGCGATGCGGGCAGTCATGGTGATGTCGGCATCCGAAGGCGTGGGATCGCCCGAAGGATGGTTATGGACCAGGATCAGCGCCGAGGCGTTCAGTTCAAGCGCGCGGCGGATGATTTCGCGCGGATAGACCGGGACATGGTCGACGGTTCCCCGTGCCTGTTCCTCGTCCGCGATCAGGACGTTCTTGCGGTCGAGGTAAAGGACGCGAAACTGTTCGATCTCGCGATGCGCCATGGCGGTGTGGCAGTAATCCAGAAGCGCGTCCCAGCCTGACAGAATGGGGCGGTGCATGACACGGGCCCGCGCCATGCGCTGTGCCGCAGCCTCGACGATCCTGAGTTCGGTGATCACGGCGGGGCCGACGCCATCCATCTGTTCCAGGCGCGTGGCGGGCGCGGTCAATACCCGGTTGAAATCGCCAAAGGCTTCGATCAGGCGGCGGGCCAAGGGCTTTACGTCCTGGCGCGGGATGGCGCGGAACAGGACCAGTTCAAGAAGTTCGTAGTCAGGCATCGCCGCCGCGCCGCCCGCCATGAAGCGTTCGCGCAATCGGGCACGGTGGTCTGCCAGATAGGACGGCGCCTTGCCCCCGGGCAGCGGGATCGGCGCGGCCTCGTCGGTGGCGGGCTGGAACAAGGGCAGGGGCATTTCGCCAAAGGTACGATTCGGGTCCATGGCGACAGCATGGACCCGTGCCGGTGAATAAATGGTTAACGCACCATCAGCGCGTCATGCCGTCCCAGAAACTCTTGACCTTGTTGAAGAAGCTGTCCGATTGAGGGCTGTTGTCAGCCTTCTGTTCCTCGAATTCGCGCAGCAACTCGCGCTGGCGCGGGGTCAGGTTGACGGGGGTTTCGACCGTCAGTTCGATCAGCATATCGCCCGGTTCGCCCGCAGCGCCGGGACCGTGGCGCAGGGGTGGCATCCCCTTGGCGCGAAGGCGCATCTGGCGACCAGACTGGCTGCCCGCCGGAACCTTGACCCGAGCACGGCCACCGTCGATGGTCGGCACCTCGACCTCGCCTCCCAGGGCGGCGGTGGCCATGCTGACCGGAACTTGGCAGGCCAGGATCTTGCCGTCGCGCAGGAAGATCGCGTGTTCCTGAACCTCGATGAAGATATACAGATCTCCGGCAGGGCCGCCGCGCAGCCCGGCCTCGCCTTCCCCGGCCAAGCGGATGCGGGTGCCGGTTTCGACGCCTGCGGGAATATTGACCGACAAGGTGCGTTCGCGTTCGGTCCGGCCCGCGCCGTGGCAGGCCTTGCACGGATTCTTGACAATCTGGCCCTGGCCGCCGCAGGTGGGGCAGGTGCGTTCAACCGTGAAAAAGCCCTGTTGCGCCCGAACCTTGCCCATGCCCGCGCAGGTGGGGCAGGTGGCGGGCTGGGTCGCGCCCTCGGCCCCGGTGCCCTCGCATTCCTCGCAGGCGATGGATCCGGGAACGGTGATGGATTTCTTGAGGCCCGTATAGGCCTCTTCCAGGCTGACGCGCAGGTTGTAGCGCAGATCCTGGCCGCGTTGCGCGCGGGACCGGCCACCGCCGCCGCCGCCACGACGCCCCATCATGTCGCCGAACAGATCTTCGAACACGTCGGCAAAGGCGGTGCCGAAATCGCCCGGATGGGCGCCGCGCCCGTTGAAACCGCCACCGCCGCCTTCAAAGGCCGCGTGACCGAATCGATCATAGGCCGCCTTCTTCTGGTCGTCCTTGAGGCAGTCATACGCCTCGTTGGCTTCCTTGAAATGCGATTCGGCCTGTGGATTGTCTTGATTGCGGTCTGGATGCAGTTCCTTCGCCTTCTGGCGATAGGCCTTCTTGATTTCCTCGGCCGATGCCCCGCGCGTCACGCCCAGAACCTCGTAATAGCAACGCTTGGCCATTTTTTGTCCTGTCTGGTTCCCCAACGAAATGGCCGGCCCGCGTTTCTCGCACGGACCGGCCCCGAAAGGGTGCGGCCCGGATCAGCCGCGCTTCTTGTCTTCGCCGAGGTCTTCGAAATCGGCATCCACGATGTCTTCATCGACGTTGCGCGGCTGATCGCCATCCTCGTCGCCGCCGTCAGCCGTGGCTTGGGACGACTTGTAGATGGCCTCGCCCAGCTTCATCGATGCATCCATCACGTTCTGGATGCCGCCGCGGATCTTGCCCGCGTCGTCGGATTTCAGCGATTCCTCCAAGGCGCCCATCGCCAATTCGATCGCCTCGACGGTCGAGCTGTCCACCTTGTCCCCATGCTCTTCCAGCGACTTCTTGGTGGAATGCATCAGGCTTTCGGCCTGGTTGCGAGCCTCGACCAGTTCGCGGCGGGACTTGTCGGCGTCGGCATTGGCCTCGGCATCCTTGACCATCCGGTCGATATCCTCGTCGGTCAAACCGCCCGAGGCCTGGATGGTGATGTTCTGGGTCTTGCCGGTGCCCTTGTCCTTGGCGCTGACGGACACGATGCCGTTGGCGTCGATGTCGAAGGTCACTTCGATCTGAGGCAACCCACGCGGCGCGGGCGGGATGTCTTCCAGGTTGAACTGACCCAGCAGCTTGTTGTCCGCCGCCATTTCGCGTTCGCCCTGGAACACCCGGATCGTCACGGCGTTCTGGTTGTCTTCCGCGGTCGAGAAGATCTGCGACTTCTTGGTCGGGATCGTGGTGTTGCGGTCGATCAGGCGGGTAAAGACGCCGCCCAGGGTTTCGATGCCCAGCGACAAGGGCGTCACGTCCAGCAGGACCACGTCCTTGACGTCGCCTTGCAGCACGCCGGCCTGGATGGCCGCGCCAAGCGCCACGACCTCGTCGGGGTTCACGCCCTTGTGGGGTTCCTTGCCGAAGAACTCGGTCACGGCCTCGATCACCTTGGGCATCCGGGTCATGCCGCCGACCAGGACGATCTCGTCGATGTCGGATTTCGACACGCCCGCGTCCTTGATGGCATCGGCCACCGGCTTCATGGTGCGCTTGATCAGGTCGCCCACCAGGCTTTCAAGTTTCGCACGGGTCAGCTTGATGACCAGGTGCAGCGGCGTGCCGCTGTTCTTGTCCATCGAGATGAACGGCTGGTTAATCTCGGTCTGCGACGAGGAGGACAGTTCGATCTTGGCCTTTTCGGCGGCTTCCTTCAGGCGCTGAAGGGCCATCTTGTCCTTGGTCAGGTCGACGCCGTGTTCCTTTTTGAACTCGTCGGCCAGATAGTTGACGATGCGCATGTCGAAGTCCTCGCCGCCGAGGAACGTATCCCCGTTGGTCGATTTCACTTCGAACAGCCCGTCGTCGATTTCCAGGATGGTGATGTCGAAGGTGCCGCCGCCAAGGTCATAGACGGCGATGGTCTTGCTGTCCTTCTTGTCCAGGCCGTAGGCCAGGGCGGCCGCGGTCGGCTCGTTGATGATGCGCAGGACTTCCAGGCCCGCGATCTTGCCCGCGTCCTTGGTCGCCTGACGCTGCGCGTCGTTGAAATAGGCGGGAACCGTGATGACCGCCTGCGTGACGGTTTCCCCTAGATAGGATTCGGCGGTTTCCTTCATCTTCTGAAGGATCATCGCGCTGACCTGGGCAGGGGAATACTTCTCATCCCGCACCTTGACCCAGGCGTCGCCGTTGCCGCCGTCCACAATGTCGTAGGGAACCAGCTTGCGGTCCTTTTCGACGGCCTCGTCGCCGACGCGGCGGCCGATCAGGCGTTTCACGGCGAACACGGTATTGGTAGGGTTCGTGACGGCCTGGCGCTTGGCAGGCTGGCCGACCAGGCGCTCGCCTTCCGTGAAGCCCACGATCGAGGGCGTGGTGCGGGCGCCTTCGCTGTTCTCGATGACCTTGGGCTGGCTGCCGTCCATGATCGCGACGCAGCTGTTCGTGGTGCCGAGGTCGATGCCGATGACTTTTGACATGCTTGTTTCCTTCTTGCGGCGATTGTCTGGACTTCAGGTCCGTTATGGCCCCCGAGGCCCGATCCCAAATACGTTTTCAGCTCCGGCGGGCCGGACGCTTCGGGGGTGTATATAGGGATGGTTTCAAGCCCCGCAAGCGCCGGATGCGGGCAATTTGCGCCTGCTCAATCAGCCGCGCTCCAGCTGAGGGATTCGTATTTGCGGGTGGTAAAGTTGATCAGCAAGCCGATCATCATCGCGGCCAGCGAAAACCAAAGCGCATAAAGCGGATCCGATTTCAGGGGCGTATAGTTGATGAAGATGTATCCGCGCTGCTGGTCGATGATGTGGAACAGGGGGTTCCAGATGAACCAGGGCAGCAGGGCGTTGGGCACCACATTGCCCACGAACATCTTGCCCGACGCGAACATGTTGATGCGCTGATAGGCCGTGGTGAACAGCTTGGACGCACGGGGCGACCAGGGCCGGATGCCCAGAAACACCAGGCCGATGCAGCCCCCTGAAAACCAGGCCAGCAGATACATCCCCAGGCTGCCGGGCCAGAAGTCGAAACGGATGGGGGTCATCAGCACGTGATACAGCCACAGGATCGCGATGCAGCTGATGGTCTGGCGATACAGCACCGCAAGGGCCGCCGAGGCGATCAGGATCGCGGGGTTCAGGGGTTCGTGCTTGACCAGTCCGCCCGTCACCGAATGGCTGCCCGCCACTGCGCCCGATGCCTGGACATGGACCATGAACATGAAGATGCCCGACATCAGGTACAGCATGAAATCGCCGCGAATGGGCGAATTGCGCACCCCCATGACCAGATAGATCAGCAGAAACGCCATCATGAAGATCGCCGACTGCAGAATCGTCAGCAACAGCCCGACGACCGCGTTGCGATGGTCGTTGCGCAGGTTATAGACGGTCTGGTGATAGATCAGGCCCAGGGTCGTGCCCGCCGCCCCGATGATCGTGCTGTTCTTTCGCTGGTTGAACAAAGCCTGTGCCGCCCCTGCTGCCCGGTCCCACGGGCGCTTGCCCAAGCCGTCGGCCCCGATCATAAGGGGATCCGGTGCCCGTCACAATCGGCGGGACCGCGACAGGCGGGCCGTCCGGGAGGGAAACTAGATGGAATTTGAACGACTGATCGCCCAGATGCGGCACCTGGCGTTGCAGGCCGGAACGCGGATCATGGAGATCTATGATGCCGATGACTTCGACGTGCGGGCCAAATCCGACGATTCGCCCGTCACCGCCGCCGACGAGGCAGCCGATGCGCTGATCTCGGCCGGGCTGCGCGAGGCTTTCCCGGACATTCCCCTGATCACCGAGGAACAGGCCGCCAGCCATGCGCAGACGGCCCGGACCTTCCTGATCGTCGATCCCCTGGACGGGACCAAGGAATTCGTCCAGCGGCGCGGCGACTTCACCGTCAACATCGCCTATGTCGAAAACGGCGTGCCCCTGCGCGGCGTGGTCTATGCCCCCGCCAAGGGACGGCTGTTCTATACCACCGCCGACGGACGCTCGGTCGAGGAACAGGGGCCGTTCGGCGACGCTCTCGGCCAGACCGTTCCCATCGGTGTCAATCCGGTTCCCGACAATCGGGGGTTGATGGTGGTCGCGTCAAAATCACACCGGGATGCCGCGACCGACGATTACATCGCGCAATATGCGGCGCGCGACATGACCAGCGCCGGATCGTCGCTGAAGTTCTGCCTTGTCGCGACCGGAGAGGCGGATCTGTATCCCCGCTTGGGCCGGACCATGGAATGGGACACGGCGGCGGGCGACGCCGTCCTGCGCGGCGCAGGGGGCGAGGTCGTGCGCTTTGACGACCACACGCCCCTGACCTATGGCAAGCCGGGGTTCGAGAACCCGTTCTTCATCGCCTTCGCGCCGGGCGTGCTGCTGGTCCGGGCCTGATGTCGGTCCTGATCGTCATTCCCGCCCGCCACGCCTCGACCCGCTATCCGGGCAAGCCGCTGGTGGAACTGCGCGGCGCCTCGGGCCAGGCGCGCAGCCTGATCCGGCGCAGCTGGGATGCGGCCATGGCCGTGTCCGGCGTAGACCGGGTGGTGGTCGCCACCGACGACACCCGCATCCGGGACCACGCCGCGGGCTTCGGAGCCGAGGTTGTGATGACCGGCACCGCCTGCCGCAACGGCACAGAACGCTGCGCCGAAGCCCTGTCCAATCTGGGAATCGCGCCCGAGATCGTGGTCAACCTGCAAGGCGACGCCCCCCTGACGCCCCCCTGGTTCGTCGAGGATCTGGTCGCGGGCCTGCGTGCCGATGCGGGCGCCGCTGTGGCGACCCCGGTCCTGCGCTGCACCGGCCGGATGCGCGCCGACCTGATCGCCGATCGCCATGCCGGCCGCGTGGGCGGGACGACGGCGGTCTTTGGCCATGACCGCCAGGCGCTGTATTTCTCCAAGGAAGTGATTCCCTTCGCGGCGGGCGATTTCGGCGACGCCGAACCCAGCCCGGTTTTCCACCACGTCGGCGTTTACGCCTATCGGCCCGATGCCCTGGCGGAATATGCGTCCTGGGACGAAGGCCCCCTGGAGCGGCTGGAAGGACTGGAACAGTTGCGCTTTCTTGAACGCGGCCGCCGAATCCTGTGCGTCGAGGTCGAATCGCGCGGCCGCCAGTTCTGGGAACTGAACAATCCCGAGGACGTTTCTCGTCTGGAAGCCATGATGCAGGCCATGGATCTGGACTGACCGGGTGCCGGCGGCGGAACAATTTAATCAAAGACGCAGAAAATCCTGGGTTGTTTTCTGCAATTGCATTGGCACCATTCCGCCGTCCCGGATATTATCCTGCTTGATGACGCAGCCTTTGCGGCTGATGAGCGTTGTGATGCGTTCGGCCGACCGGCCGCCGCAAATGATCGAACAAGGGTGTCACAGCACATGACTCGTAAGGTAACCAAGGCCATCTTTCCCGTCGCTGGTCTGGGCACGCGCTTTCTTCCGGCGACCAAAAGCATCCCCAAGGAGATCATGACCCTCGTCGATCGCCCGCTGATCCAGTATGCGATCGACGAAGCGCGGGCTGCCGGCATTACCGAATTCATCTTTGTCACTTCGCGCGGCAAGGGTGCGTTGGAAGATTACTTCGACCACGCCCATGAACTGGAAAGCAGCCTGAAGAAATCCGGCAAGACCGACTTGCTGGAATCCCTGCGCTGCACGAACATGGAATCGGGGGCCATCGCCTATATCCGGCAGCACAAGGCGCTTGGCCTGGGCCATGCGGTCTGGTGCGCGCGCCGCCTCCTGGCAGATGACGAACCCTTCGCGGTGGTGCTGACCGACGACGTGATCATGGGCGACCCGCCCTGCCTGCAGCAGATGATCGAGGCTTATGGCGAAACCGGCGGCAGCATGGTCGCCACGATGGAGGTCGCGCCCGAAAAGGCCCAGGCCTATGGCGTGCTGGACGTGGCTGAGGACATGGGCGCCATCGTCAAGGTGCGCGGCATGGTGGAAAAGCCCCCCATGGGCACCGCCCCGTCGAACCTGGCGGTGATCGGGCGCTATATCCTGGCGCCGACTGTCATGCAGAACCTGAACAAGCTGAAGGCCGGATCGGGCGGGGAAATCCAGTTGACCGATGCCATCGCCGACGACATCGCGGCGGGGCGCGATGTGTTCGGCCTGCGCTTCCGGGGTCAGCGTTTCGACTGCGGATCCAAGGCAGGCTTCCTGCAGGCCACTGTGGCATTCGGCTTGGAACGCGACGAACTGAAGGAAGAATTCGCCGAATATTTGCATGACATCATGTCGATGCGTCGGGCGGCCGAATAATCCATGGCGCCCAATGTTCTGGTGACGGGGGGTGCGGGCTATATCGGCTCGCACGCCTGCAAGGCCCTGGCTGCGGCGGGGTATACTCCTGTCACGCTGGACAATCTGTCGACCGGCTGGCGCGATGCGGTCCAGTTCGGACCCTTCGTGCAGGCCGATCTGCTTGACCGCACAGCCTTGGATGCGGCCTTTGCCGAATACCGGCCCATCGCCGTGCTGCACTTCGCCGCCCTGAGCCAAGTGGGCGAGGCGATGGCGGAGCCGGGCAAATACTGGCGCAACAATGTCAGTGGATCGCTGAACCTGATCGAGGCCGCCATTGACGCGGGCTGCCTGGATTTCGTCTTCAGCTCCACCTGCGCCACCTATGGCGACCGCGACGGAGAGGTTCTGGACGAGGACACCCCCCAGGCTCCGCTGAACGCCTATGGGGCGTCCAAGCGCGCGATCGAGGATATGCTGGCCGATTTCGGTGCATCCCATGGGCTGCGCTCGGTGATCTTCCGCTATTTCAACGTGGCGGGCGCCGATCCTGACGGCGAGGTCGGCGAACATCACCGTCCGGAAACGCATCTGATCCCGCTGATCCTGGATGCGGTGGATGGCAAGCGTGCGGCCCTGACCGTGCATGGGACCGATTACCCCACCCCGGACGGCACCTGCATCCGCGACTATGTCCATGTGATGGATTTGGTCGATGCCCATGTGAAAGGCCTGGAATGGCTGCGCGCTGGACGCGGCAGCCGGGTGTTCTGCTTGGGCACCGGATCGGGCTTTTCCGTGCGAGAGGTCGTGGACGCCACCCGCCATGTCACCAACCGCCCTGTGCCCATGGTCGATGGCCCGCGCAGGGGCGGGGACGCGGTCAAGCTGGTCTGCGGCAGCACTCGCGCCAAGGCGGAATTGGGCTGGCATCCCGGCCGGTCCACCATGCAGCAGATGATCGCCGATGCCTGGCGGTGGCACCAGAACGGCACCTATCAGGCGTGACCGGCGACCGTGCCCCGGCGTACCGGCGGGCCTGGTCGGCCTGGCGCCAACGCTGGAAACGCCGGGAACTGCTGTGGCGCTGCCTGCGGGCGGGCCAGGATCTGGCCCCGCTGGCCGACCGCACGGCGGCGATCCGGCCCGACAGCATCCTTTGCTTCGCAACCCTGCGAAACGAGATGCTGCGCCTGCCGGAATTCCTGGATCATTATCGCCGGCTGGGTGTCGGAAGCTTCCTGATCGTCGATAACGCCAGCACCGACGGGACCGGGGATTTCCTGCGTGGCCAGCCCGATGTCTCGTTGTGGCAGGCGCCGGGCAGCTACCGAAGCGCGCGTTTCGGGATGGACTGGCTGGGCGCGCTGCTGTTTCGCCATGGGCACGGCCATTGGTGCGTCACGGTCGATGCCGACGAACTGCTGATCTATCCCGAATGGGACCGCCATCCGTTGCGGCGCCTGACCGCCCATCTGGACGCCGCCGGTTGCCCGGGCATGGGGGCGATGATGCTGGATCTGTATCCGCGCGGTCCGCTGGGCCAGGCCGATGCCGGACCGGGGGCGCCCTTGACCGAACGCCTGCCCTGGTTCGATGCCTCCCCTTATCGGTGCCGGATGGTGCCGCCCAAACGCAACCGGATCCTGCATGGGGGCGTCCGCGAACGGGTCTTCTTTCCGGGCGATCCCGACCGTGGCCCGACGCTGAACAAGCTGCCCCTGCTGCGGTGGAACCGGCGATACGTTTACGTCAATTCCACCCATTCGGCTTTGCCCCCCCGGCTGAACGACCATTACGACGGTCCCGGCGACCCCCGCCCGTCAGGGGTGCTGCTGCACGGCAAGTTCCTGCCCGACAGCACCGCCCGCGCGTCCGAGGAACTGGTCCGAGGTCAGCATTTCATCGACCCCCAGGGCTATCGCGCTTATCACGGTGCAATCGCCCAGGCGCCGGTCCTGTGGCACGAAGGATCGGTCCGATACCGGGATTGGCGGCAGCTGGTCGATCTGGGGCTGATGGGCGGGGGCGACTGGTTGTCATCCAAAGGTTGACTGCAGATTAACCATCTTGCCAAATGCGTGCATTCAACGCATTCGGGCATCATGACAATCAGGCGAAACGGTTTGGATCGGAGGGCGCGGCAATGCGGGGCATAGGCGCGCATCCGATCGCCGCCCGCTTGCGCCGGAGGGTTGAACGCCAGCGCCTGATCCTGCGCGGGATCCGGCGTCGCGGTTCCCTGCGCTCCTTGGCTGATCGCACCAGGCAGATTGGGCAGGGTGATATCCTGTGCCTTGTGACTTTGCGCGACGAACGCTCGCGGCTGCCGTGGTTCCTGGATTATTACCGGGCCATGGGGGTGCGCCACTTCCTGATGGTGGACAACAACAGCGGGGACGGCAGCGGCGATTACCTGCGCGGCCAGCCGGACGTGTCCTTGTGGTGGACGGACGCCAGCTACAAGGGCGCGCGCTTTGGCATGGACTGGATGAACTGGCTGCTGCTGCGCCACGGCCGGGGGCATTGGTGCCTGACAGTCGATCCCGATGAATTCCTGGTTTATCCGCATATGGGCCATCGTCCCCTGGCGGCGCTGACCAGCTGGCTGGACGCGACCGGACGGCGGTCCTTTCCGGCGATGCTGCTGGATATGTATCCCGAAGGCCCCATCGAGGATGCGATCTGCGCCGAGGGCGAGAACCCCTTCGACATCGCCTGCTGGTTCGACCCGGCCAATTACTCGATCCAGAAGAACCCCCATTTCGGCAATCTGTGGATCCAGGGCGGGCCGCGCACGCGAGCGTTCTTCACCCACGATCCGCTGTCCGGGCCTGCCCTGAACAAGATCCCCCTGGTGAAATGGGACGCGCGATACGCCTATGTCAGTTCGACCCATATGCTGCTGCCGCGCGGGTTGAACCTGGTCTACGACGAAGACGGCGGCGAACAGATTTCAGGCTGCCTGCTGCACGCCAAGTTCCTGTCGTCCTTTGCCGCCAAATCGGCCGAGGAACTGGACCGCAGGCAGCATTACGGGGGCAGCGGGGAATACCGCGCCTATCACGCGGGGCTGCACCGGGGCGTGCAACTGTGGTGCAGCGAATCGCGCCGGTACCGCGATTGGCAGCAGTTGGAGGATCTGGGCCTGATTTCCCGGGGGAACTGGGCATGAAGGCGCCCGCGACCGTGCGGCTGGGCGTGGTGTTGCTGTGCCATGGCGATCTGGGCATGGCGGCGCGGCTGGCACGGATCTGGACGGATGGTGGGGCGCGGGTGGCAATCCATGTCGATGCCAAGGTGTCGGGCGCGCGGGCGGCCGGACTGCGCCAGGCATTGAAGGATTGCGACAGGGTCATCTTCAGCAAGCGCCATCGGTGTTCCTGGGGCCGCTTCAGCCTTGTGCGCGCCACCCAGGATGCGGCGGCGGAACTGCTGGCCCGCTTTCCCGACACGACCCATGTCTATCTTGCCTCAGGTGCCTGCCTGCCGCTGCGGCCGGTTGGCGAACTGGCCGCCTATCTGGCCGCCGATCCTGACCGCGACCATATCGAGAGCGTCAGCAGCCATGACGTGGGCTGGACCGTCGGCGGGCTGAACGAGGAACGATTCACCCTGTTCTTTCCCTTTGACTGGAAGCGGCACCGCTGGCTGTTCGACCGCTTCGTGACCTGGCAACGCAGGCGCGGCATTCGCCGACGGATGCCCGCCGGGCTGATCCCGCATCTGGGGTCGCAATGGTGGTGCCTGACGGCGCGCACCCTGCGCGCCATTCTGGACGATCCGCAACGGCCCGCCTTTGACCGATTTTTCCGGTTCACCTGGATTCCCGACGAAAGCTATTTCCAGACTTTGGTGCGGCGCCATTCCACCAAGCTGGAAAGCTGGTCATTGACCATGGCCAAGTTCGATCACACCGGACGGCCTTATTCGCTTTATGACGACCATATCGACATGCTGGTCGAATCACGCTGTTTCGTGGCACGCAAGGTCTGGCCGGGGGCATCGAGGCTGTTGTCGCATTTCCCGCTGCCCGACCAGGGCCAGCCCCAGGTCGATCCACCCCAGCCCGCGCGGATTTCGCGCATTATCAACCAGACGGTGCATCGCCGCGTGCTTGGCCGGCCGGGCCTGTATATGCAAAGCCGCTTTCCCCGCAAGGACGCCGAGAACGGCAAGACCTCGGCCCCTTATGCGGTGATCCAAGGCCTGTCGGACATCTTTCCGGGGTTCGAGGATTGGCTGCGCGGGCATCTGTCCTGCCAGGTCCACGGCCATCTGCTGGGACCGGAAGGGGTGGAATTCGCAGAGCGTGCCCGCATCGGTCCGGGTGCGATCTCGGCGGACCCGCTAATCCGCGACCGCGATCCGCAGGGGTTCCTGACATCCCTGATCCGCATCACCGACCGGATGCAGGCGTTCCAGTTCAGCCCGCGCGACAATCAGGCGCTGAACTGGTTCATCGCCACCGATCCCAATGCCCATATGCTGGTCGTGTCCGGCGCATGGAAGCTGCCCCTGCTGCATTCGGGGATGCCCTTCGACGACGTGCGCCGGGTCTTTGCCCAGCTGCAGCGGACCGAGCTTGAGCAGCTGGAGGTGCTGAATTCCGTCTGGGTCCGCGCGCGCCTGCATCATCACGACCTGGGCGAATTCTTGTTGAACCCCCGGCCGATCCTTCAGGATTTCCTGTTGCAGATCGACCCGCATTCCGCGCCCGTGACCATGCTGCCCGCGATGCGCGACCTGACGGGGCTGGACGGGATGCTGCGGCGGCTGCGCAACTCCGGCCTGCGCCCGCGCCTGACGGGCGAGGATCTGCCCCCCATCGAACTGCTGACCACTGAAAGGGCGGCTGCCGAATGACCCAGGGGTTCCGCAGCTTTGTCATCTTTGCCGGGATGCGCACCGGGTCCAACCTGCTGGAGGCGACCCTGAACGCCGTCAAGCGCGTCACCTGCTTTGGCGAGGCGTTCAATCCCTATATGATGGGCTGGCCCGGCAAGGACGAGATGCTGGGGATCACCCGCGCCGCGCGCGAGGCGGATCCCCTGTCCCTGCTGGCGAAGCTGACCGACAAGCCGGGGCATCTGCCGGGGTTCCGCTATTTCCACGACCACGATCCCCGCGTGCTGGAACCCACCATCCAGGACCGGGGCTGCGCCAAGATCATCCTGACGCGCAATCCGCTGGACAGCTATGTCTCGACGCGGCTGGCCTGGGAAACGAACCAATGGAAGCTGAACGAGTCGGAAACGCCGATTCCGGCCCGCATCACTTATGACGGCGACGAATTCCGCCGGACCCTGTCCGAGGCCGAGGAGTTTCGCCGCCATGTCGTCAGCCGCTTGCAGGCGACGGGACAGACGGCGTTCCATCTGGGTTTCGACGATCTGCGCGACGGCGATGTGATCACGGGTCTGCTGCACTGGCTGGGCCGCACCGATCTGGCGCGCGTGGAACCGGCCCGCGACCAGGTGCCCCAAAACCCGCAGGAACTGGCGCAGAAGGTCGCCAATTTCGACGCGATGCAGGCCGATCTGCGCGACATGGATCCGTTCCTGCTGCACCGCCTGCCCGTGTTCGAACCACGGCGCGGGCCTGCCGTGCCCAGTTTCCTGGGGGCGGGCGCGGGACGGGGCCTGCTGTTCATGCCGGTCAAGGGCGGGCCGGAACAGGCGATCCGGGATTGGCTGGACAGGCTGGGCCCGGTCGCGGACGGCTTTACCCAATCGACCCTGCGCCAATGGAAACGCGCCCGTTCCGGCCATCGCAGCTTTACGGTCCTGCGCCACCCCCTTTTGCGGGCATGGGAGGCCTTTGACCACCTCCTGGCTCGGGGCAATCCCGAACAGCGCGAGGTGCTGCGCCGTCTCCACCGCGTGGCCCTGCCGCCAGACGATGCGCTTGCCGCCCTGACGGGCGACGCGCGCATCGCCGTATTCGCCGATTTCCTTGGATTCCTGCGGCGAAACCTGAATGGCCAGACATCGCTGCCCACCCATCCGACATGGGCCAGCCAGACCGAGGTTCTGTCGGGATTTGCCCGTTTTGCCACCCCTGATACCAACGGCATTATCCACTGACCTGCGCCCAATCGCGTGAGGTGATTGAAGCGACGCGTTCCGGCATTGCGAGGAGGGTGTTCCAGGCATCGCAGCAGACGTCGACAATGGCGTCGTAGCTGTCGAAGACCCGGTTCGCGAGGGTGTTCTGACGGAGGAACTGCCAGAGGTTCTCGACCGGGTTCAGTTCCGGACTGTAAGGTGGCAGTGGCAGCAGGCTGATGTTGGGCGGGATGATGAGGTCTGTGGAGCTGTGCCAGCCGGCGCCATCGAGAACAAGGAGCGCGTGTGCACCGGGCGATACCTGCCCGCTGATTTCGGCCAGGTGGGCGTTCATCGCCTCCGTGTTCGCGTAGGGCATGACGAGCGCCGCACCGATCCTGCGGGCCGGGCAGACCGCCCCGAAGATGTAGGCCCAGGCGTAGCGGCAGTCTTTTGGCGCCCGCGGGCGTGTGCCCTTTCTCGCCCACACGCGTGTCAATGTTCCCTGCTGGCCCACCCTGGCCTCATCTTGGAACCAAATCTCCAAGGGCTTTCCTTGCGCTTCGTTAGGCAAGGCTGCGCGCGCCAGTTCGGCAAAGTTTTTTATATACCGCTTGCGCTTCGCCATCGGCCTGCGGATGGCGCGGCCGGACTGAGAGACGCGCAAAGCCGAGCCGGTGAAGGATCGCGCTCATGGTCCTCTCCGCCACGCGAATGCCAAACCGCTGGTCAACCACGTTGCAGAGGTCAATCCGACGCCAACGCACGACCTTATCCGTCGACGGGTCAGGCCCCGTTTCGACGATCACGGCAAGTTCGCGCATCTGCTCGGCGCTGAGCCGCGCTGGCCGCCCGGAAAGCGGCCGATCGCCAAGGCCGGCCAGCCCTTCGGCATTGTAACGATGAACCCAGTCACGCAGCGTCTGCCGATCCATACCGCAGCTTTGTGCCGCTTCCGTCCGGCTTCGCCCGTCAAGCACATGCGCCAGCGCAAGCATCCGGCGCGACGCTCGCGCGTCCTTCACTTGAGCCGCCTCCCGCCGCAGATCCGATGCTGAAAGGTCCGTGCGTGTGATGCCCACTGCCATCCTGATCCTCCTCCGCCTTGCAAGGGAGTGAATCAGAGGTCGGCCGCAAAGCAAACCATCTTCAGAGTCGATGGTTCATGCCGCTGGTATGACATGGTGGTCAGGGAAGACCGCCTGACCGAGGATCTGGACCATTTGTCCCGCATGGCAGGCATTGCCGATGCAAAGCTGGAAACGGTTGCGCCTGCCCCCGTGCCGGACGCGCTGCGCGACAAGGCCCTGATTGACGCCGCGCAGGCTGCATACCTGCGCGACTATGTCACTTTCGGCTTTGACCCGATGCCCTAGCCCTTCAGCAGCGCGGCCAGTTCCGCCTGCTTTTCGCGCACCAGATCCGCATCGCCATCGGATTCCAGGTTCAGCCGCACCACCGGCTCGGTGTTGGACTTGCGCAGGTTGAAGCGCCAGTTTCCGAAATCCAGAGACACGCCGTCCAGGTCGTCGCGGCTGTCGGCGTGGGGTTCGTAGTTCTCGATCAGCCGGGCAATCGCCGCGTCGGGGTCGTCGATGTGATAGTTCGTCTCACCGGATGACGGGTAAAGTCGCATCCGCTCCTCCAGCAGTTCGGCCAGCGTCTTGCCCTTGCGCGACAGCAGCTCGATCATCAGCAGCCAGGGGATCATGCCGCTGTCGCAGTAATAGAAGTCGCGGAAATAATGATGCGCCGACATCTCTCCGCCATAGATCGCGCCCACGTCGCGCATCTTGCGCTTGATGAAGGCGTGGCCGGTCTTGCTGACGACCGCCTGCCCGCCCGCTTCCTCGATCATGGCGCGGGTGTTCATGATGACGCGGGGGTCGTGGACGATCTTTTCGCCGGGTGATTTTTCCAGGAAGGCCGCGCCCAGCAGGCCGACGATATATTCGCCGGGAATGAAGCGGCCGTTTTCGTCGAAAAAGAAGCAGCGGTCGAAATCGCCGTCCCAGGCCACGCCCAGATCGGCCTTTTCCGCCTTCATCCGCTCGACCGTGGGGGGTTGGTTCTCGTCCAGAAGCGGATTGGGGATTCCATTCGGAAAGCTGGAATCGACTTCATGGTGCATCCGCACGAAGGTCAGCGGTGCGCCGCGCCGTTCCAGTTCATCGGCAATGGCGTCAAAGGTCGGCCCGGCAGTGCCGTTCCCGGCGTTGACCAGGATCTTCATCGGCTTCAAGGCCTGCACATCCACGAAGTCCGCCATGGCCTTGGCATAATCCGCCCGGGCATGGCTGAAATCGGTGACGCTGCCCTTGGTTGCGGGGGCAAAGCTGCCGGATGTCGCCAATTCGATGATCGGCGGCAGTTCGGTCGCCGGATCCAGCGGCGCGGAGCCCCGGCCCACGATCTTCATGCCGTTGTAGTTGATCGGGTTGTGGGACGCCGTGACCTCGATCCCGCCATCGGTGTCGTGGAAGCCAGTGTGGAAATAGACCTCCTCGGTCCCGGCCAGGCCCAGGTCCAGCACGTCTGCCCCGCCGTCGGTCAAACCATCAATCAGCGCCGCCGCCAGTTCGGGCGAGGTGGCGCGGCTGTCGCGGCCCACCACGACGCGTTTCGCCTGGCGGACCTGCGCAAAGGCGCGCCCGATGCGGTAGGCCACGTCGGCGTCCAGGTTCTTGCCCAATTCCCCCCGCACGTCGTAGGCTTTGAAACAGGTGATCTCTCGGGGTCCGAGGTTGCTGCGGTCGGTCATGGGCGCGGATCCTTTATGCGCGAGGTTGGTTCAATCGCTAACAGCTTGGCCCGGATTTTCAAGGCAATGGTCCTTTCGGATCAAGTGACGCCGGGCACCGGCCGCGATAATGGATGGCAAACGCACGGAAGGGCAAAATGGACACAAAATCTTTGATCGCCGCCTATTACGATGCCTTCAACGCGGGCCGCACCGACGATATGCTAGCCCTGCTGCATGACGAGATCGAGCATCATGTGAACGAAGGCGGCATCCGCCGGGGCAAGGCGCTGTTTGCCGATTTCAACGCGCATATGACCGAAAGCTACAAGGAAACCCTGACCGACATGGTGATCTTCGCCAACGAGGCAGGCGACCGGGCGGCGGCGGAATTCGTGGTCAACGGCACCTATCTGAAGACTGACGAGGGTTTGCCGGAAGCCAAGGGCCAGACCTATCGCCTGCCTGCGGGCACCTTCTTCACCATTCGCGACGGCAAGATCGCGCGGGTGACGACCTATTACAACCTGTCCGACTGGATGCGGCAGGTCGGCCAATGACCGTCACGACGCGCGTCCTGACAGGCGAGGCGTTGGCCGCCGCGCTGGAGGATGTCGCGCGTCTGCGCATCCGGGTGTTCCGGGATTTCCCCTATCTTTACGACGGGGACGCCGATTACGAACGCGATTACCTGCGCGCTTATCAGTCGCCGGGCGCGGTGGTCGCGGTGGCGATGGACGGCGAAAAGGTCGTGGGGGCGGCAACCGGTGCGCCTATGGCCGATCATGCCGCCGATTTCGGGGCGGCCTTTGCGGACCGGCCCGAGCCGATGAGCCAGATCTTCTATTGTGCCGAATCGGTGCTGCTGCGCGACTATCGCGGCCTGGGCATAGGGCACGCCTTTTTCGACGCGCGCGAGGCCCATGCCCGCAAGCTTGGCCTGGCCTTCAGCGCCTTTTGCAGCGTGATCCGCCCTGCCGATCATCCGGCCCGGCCTGGCAATTACCGGCCGCTGGACGATTTCTGGCGCAAGCGGGGATATGAACCGCTGCCCGGCGTTACGGCGCGTTTTTCCTGGAAGGATCTGCGCGAGGCGACTGATACCGAAAAAACCCTGCAATTCTGGATGCGCCGCCTGTGAAGATCGCCGCCGCCGCTTATCCCATAGACTGGTTCGACAGCTTCGCGGATTACGAGGCCAAGCTGACCGCCTGGGTCGCTGATGCTGCAGGCGCGGACCTGCTGGTGTTCCCCGAATACGGCGCGATGGAGCTTGCCTCCTTGGGCGGGCGCACGGTGGCCGGCGATCTGGAGGCTTCCCTGCACGAGGTCGCCTGGCATTGGCCACAGGTCCAGGCACTGCATCAGCGGCTGGCGGCGGCCCATGGCTGCCATATCCTGGGCGCGTCAGGTCCGGTGTTCGAGGGTTCGCGCCCGGTCAATCGCGCGGTGCTGTATGGTCCCGAGGGCATCATCGGCCATCAGGACAAGCAGATCATGACCCGATTCGAGCGCGAGGAATGGCACGTGACCGGCGCTTCCGGCCTGCGGGTGTTCGACACGACCCTGGGGCAGATCGGCATCCTGATCTGCTATGACAGCGAATTTCCCCTGTTGGGCCGGGTGCTGGCGCAAGCGGGCGTGGAACTGCTGCTGGTGCCAAGCTGCACGGATACGGTGGCGGGTTTTTCCCGCGTGCGCATCGGCGCCATGGCCCGTGCCCTGGAAAGCCAATGCGTCGTGGTCCAGGCACCCACGGTCGGGGCCTGCGACTGGATGCCCGCCCTGGACGAGAACCGGGGACGCGCGGCGATCTATGGCCCGCCCGATGGCTTCTGGCCGGAAACCGGGATCATCGCGGAAGGCCCGATGGACCAGCCAGGCTGGGTTTTCGCCCAGGTCGATCTGGCCCGGGTCGGGGACAGCCGCCGCAATGGCGCGGTCCTGCCCTTTGCCCATTGGCCCGAAAGCGAGGGCACAAGGCTGACGGACACGGAAACCATTTCTTAACCATTCGCGTTTTATTGGTCATTGGCGCTGTTCATGGCGTCTTTCCGTGCCATATTCCACGGCCATGCTGCATATCACGAACACCATCACCATCGAGGAGTGGGAACTGACCGAACAGTTCACCAGATCCCAGGGACCGGGCGGGCAGAACGTCAACAAGGTCGAAACCGCAGTCGAACTGCGGTTCGAGGCCGCGCGCTCCCCGAACCTGCCCGATGCCGTGAAGCGCCGCCTGGAACGGCTGGCGGGGCGGCGATGGACGCGCGACGGCGCGGTGGTGATCCTGTCCCAGGAAACCCGCAGCCAGGCCCGAAACCGCGACATTGCCCGCGAAAGGCTGGCCGAGCTGATCGGCCGCGCCGCCGAACCCGTCAAGCGCCGGGTCGCCACCAAGCCCACCTGGGGCAGCCAGTTGCGGCGTCTCAAGGCCAAGTCCACGAGGGGAGAGGTCAAGGCCCTGCGCAACCGGATCGAGGACGGCGAATGACCGCGCTGCGCCATTCGCTGGGAATGCTGTTCGGGCGCCGTCCCCCCGCGATGCAGGTTGGCGCCGTCTGCCGCTGCGTCAGGACGGGCGAGGTGGTCCTGGTCACAAGCCGGGGCACGGGCCGCTGGGTGATCCCCAAAGGCTGGCCGATGGAGGGCAAGACCCTGCCCGCCGCTGCCGCCACCGAGGCGTGGGAGGAAGCGGGCATTGAAGGGCGGATGCACGACACCGAACTGGGCCGCTATCGTTACAACAAGGAACAGGACCGGGGCTATTCCGTCCCGGTCGAGGTGCGCGTCTTTCTGATGGATGCCGACAGCCTGCGCGCCGATTTTCCCGAGGCGAAACAACGCAAGCGCCGCTGGTTCAGCCCCCAAGACGCAGCGCGGCACGTCGCCGAACCGGGCCTGCGGGAAATCCTGCTTGCATTGCCGCCCCTGCGCGGCTGACATCGGGGCATGACGACGCCGCCCGACCGCCAATTTGATGTTCTGGACAAGGATTTGCGGCGCATCACCGTCGCGGAATCGGCTCAGTTCCACGCCGTCCGTCCGGTCTTGCGATTGGGCGCCGGCATCCTGCTGGGCGTGGCGCTGATCTTTCTGGCCCTGGGCGTCACCGGGCAACAGCCCGGCCTGATCGCCATCGGCGCAGGGGCCATCGTGGCGGGCTGGCTGGGCTTGTCGATCGGGGCAAACGACATCGCCAACTCGCTTGGTCCCGCCGTGGGCGCGGGGGCGATTGCCATCGGTCCGGGGTTGATCCTGGTGGGCCTGGCGGAAATCGCCGGGGCAACGCTGGCCGGTCATGCGGTCACGCACCGGTTGGCCGACGGGATCGTCCAGATCGCCGTTCTGGAAAGCGGCGCGCGAGGGCAGGTGATGATGCTGGCCGCCCTGATAGGCGCGGCGGCCTGGATCACCATCGCCACGGGGGCCAGCCTGCCGGTCTCGACCTCTCATTCCATCGTCGGGGCGATTGCCGGGGCGGGACTGGCGGCGGCAGGGGTCTCGGCCATGTCCTGGGGCGGCATCCTGGCCATCGCGCTTGCCTGGGTGGTGACCCCCTTTGCGGCGGCGCTACTTGCGGGGGCCTTGCTGGCCCTGCTGCGCATCCGGGTGGCCGAGGCGCCGGATCGCGGCCGGGCTGCAAAGGCCTGGTTGCCCCCCCTGGTCGGCACGATGGTCGGCCTGTTCGTGGCCTATGTCGCGACCCTGCTGCCGGTCTTGCCCCTTCGCCTGCCCGTGGCGCTGCTGCCGGGCGCAATCGCGGGCCTTGCAGTGGCCCTTGTGATGCGCCGCCGCCTGGATCAGGCAATAGCGAAGGGAGAAGGCAAGCCCGGCATGAAGCGCATCCTGCGCCAGCCCCTGTTGTTCGCCGCCGTGATGATGGGTTTCGCCCACGGCGCGGGCGATGCGGGCAATGTCGCGGGTCCGCTGCTGGTGATCCTCACGCCTGCGCAGGCGGGGGCCTTGCAGGTGCCGCTGTCCATGCTGGCACTGGCCGGGGGGATCATCGCGCTTGGGGCGTTTCTGTTCGGCCGCCGCCTTGTCGGCATGGTCAGCGAGGGGATCACCCGCCTGAATGCGGTCCGGGCCTTTTGCATCACGCTGGCCACCGCGATGATCGTGCTGGCCGCGTCGGCGCGCGGGCTGCCGGTGTCATCGACCCATGTGGCCGTAGGCGGGGTCTTTGGCGTGGGCTTTGTGCGGGAAATGCTGGACCGGCGCGGCAACGCCACGCGCACCGCCCCCCTGCCGGCCGAGGAACGCCGCCGCCGAATGCTGATCCGCCGCAGCCATGTCGCCACGATCACCCTGGCCTGGGTGGTCACGGTGCCGATCACGGCGACTTTGGGCGGGTTGTGCTGCCTGGCAATGTTGTGGGTATCGGGGGTCTGACGATCAGACCACGACATCCATCCGGGCCTGCTGGCCCACGTCGAAGACGCGGCGGTAACGCGCGATCTCGTCTGCGGGGCCGGTCGCCTTGGCGGGATTGTCCGACAGCTTGACGGTCGGGCGTCCATCGGCGGACACCGCCTTGCAGACCAGACTGAAGGGCGCCAGCCCGTCGCCCGCCACAAGGCCACGGAAATCGTTGGTCAGCAGCGTGCCCCAGCCGAAGCTGACCTTGACCCGGCCATGGAACTGATGGTGCAGTTCCACGATCTTCTGGACGTCCAGCCCGTCCGAGAAGATCACCAGCTTCTGGCGCGGATCCTCGCCCCGCTCGCGCCACCAGCGGATCGCGGTTTCCGCCCCCGTCGCCGGGTCGCCGCTGTCGATGCGGATGCCGGTCCAGCCCGCCAGCCAGTCCGGGGCGCCCGCCAGGAAGCCTTCGGTCCCATAGGTATCGGGCAGGATCAGCCGCAGGTTACCGTCGTGTTCCTCGTGCCAGTCGGCCAGCACCTCGTAGGGCGCGCGGCGCAATTCCTCGTCCGTGTCGGCCAAGGCAGCATAGACCATCGGCAGTTCATGGGCATTAGTGCCAATGGCCTCGATGTCGCGGCGCATGGCGATCAGGCAGTTCGAGGTGCCGGTGAAGCGTTCGCCCAAGCCCTCGATCATGGCCTGGACCGCCCAGTCCTGCCACAGGAAGCTGTGGCGTCTGCGCGTGCCGAAATCGGCGATCAGCAGGTCGGGCAGGGTGCGCAACACCTCGATCTTTTCCCACAGGCGGGTCATGGCGCGGGCGTAAAGCACCTGCAATTCGAACCGGCCCAGGGTTTCCAGGACGGCGCGGGACCGCAATTCCATCAGGATGGCCAGAGCGGGGATTTCCCACAGCATCACCTCGGGCCAGCGGCCTTCGAAGGTCAATTCATACTGGCCGTCGCGCTTTTCCAGGTGATAGGGGGGCAGGCGCAGGTTTTCCAGGAACTCCATGAAGTCAGGGCGGAACATCTGGCGCTTGCCGTAAAAGGTGTTGCCGCGCAGCCAGGTGCCTTCGCCCCGGGTCAGCGACAGGCCGCGGACGTGATCCAGTTGTTCGCGCAACTCGCCTTCGTCGATCAGGTCGGCCAGGCGGATGTCGGTCGAACGGTTGATCAGGCGGAACCGGACCACCGTGTCGGGGCGGTTGCGAAAGATCGACTGGCACATCAGCAGCTTGTAGAAATCCGTGTCGATCAGCGACCGCACGATGGGGTCGATCTTCCATTTGTGGTTATAGACGCGGGTGGCGATATCGGCCATCGGCTTACTCCAGGGTGACGCCTGCGGCACGCATATCGGTGCGGGCGCGGTCAAGGCTGCCGTTCAGGTCGATGGCCCGGGTGGCGGATTCGATCACGGTGGCCGCAAAGCCCCCCCTGGCCGCGTCCATCGCGCTCCAGGCGACGCAGAAGTCATGGGCAAGGCCCACAAAGGTCAGGTCCAGCAGACCCCTGTCGCGCAGGTACCCGGCAAGCCCCGTGGGCGTCTGATGGTCGTTTTCGAAAAACGCGGAATAGCTGTCGATCTGCGGGCGAAATCCCTTGCGGATCACCAGATCGACGCGCGACAGATCCAGGTCCGGGTGGAAATCCGCGCCCTTTGTGCCGATCACGCAATGGGCAGGCCACAGCACCTGGGGTCCATAGGGCATCTGCGCCACGCTGAACGGTTCCGCCCCCGGATGGTTGGCGGCGAAGCTGGCATGGTTCGCCGGATGCCAGTCCTGCGTCAGGACAACCGCGTCATGATCGGCCATGAGCGCGTTGATGGGATCGACGATTCCGTCCCCACCCGCGACGGCCAAGGCGCCGCCGGGGCAGAAATCGGCCTGCATGTCGATGACGATCAGCGCGCGCGGCATTGCCTTCCCCTTTCCAAGGATGACCATGCCTAGAAACTGCCGGGCACAGGGTCAATGGCTTGCAGAACCGGGCGTTGCTGGCTAAGGCCGCCGATATGCTGACCGTTGCCGCCCTTTATCACTTTACACGCTTTCCCGATCCCGCCGCACTCAAGGGGCCGCTGGCCTCGGTCGCCTGCGCGAACGGCGTGCGCGGCACGCTGCTGCTGGCGGCCGAAGGGATCAACGGCACCATCGCCGGGACGCGGGGCGGCATCGACGCGGTGCTGGCCCATATCCGTGCCCTGCCCGGATGCGGGGCGCTTTCGTGGAAGGAAAGCACGGCGGAGGCGATGCCCTTTGGCAAGATGAAGGTGCGGTTGAAACGCGAGATCGTGTCGATGGGCCAGCCCGACGTCGATCCCCGTGCCGCGGTGGGCCATTATGTCGAGCCTGCTGCCTGGAACGCCCTGATCAGCGCGCCCGATGTGGCCGTGATCGACACCCGCAACGATTACGAGGTTGCCATCGGCACCTTTGCGGGGGCCGTGGATCCAGGCACGCGCAGCTTTCGCGACTTTCCCGCCTGGTGGCAGGCCAATGCGGACCGCTTTGCAGGCAAGCGCGTGGCGATGTTCTGCACCGGCGGCATCCGCTGCGAGAAGTCGACGAACTATTTGCTGTCGCAGGGCGTCACCGACGTGTTCCACCTGAAGGGGGGAATCCTGAAATATCTGGAAGACGTGCCCGAAGGCGACAGCCTGTGGCAGGGCGATTGCTTTGTTTTTGATCAACGGGTCAGCCTGATCCATGGCCTGCAACAAGGCCGCCATGTCCTTTGCCACGCCTGCCGCCGGCCACTTGCCCCCGAGGATCGGGCGCGGCCCGAATACGAGGACGGCGTCTGCTGCCACCGCTGCGTGGATGAATATGACGACGCCGACCGGGAACGGTTCCGGGAACGGCAGCGTCAGTTCCGTCTGGCCGAGGATCGGAAAACCTTGGATCCCGCTTAGAGCGTATTGCGGCTTTCCCGATTCAGGATACCCCTGTGGCTTGATCTGTGATTCCCTGCCTGCATGACAGGTGGAGGGATGATATGGGCAGACCGCATCCTATGGCGCTCCGAGAGCGCGTTGTGGCGTTTGTGGAGGAAGGGAACTCGCACCGTTCAGCCGCTGCGCGGTTCCGGGTTTCGGTGAAGTTCGTCAACGACATGGTGATCCTGAAGCGCGAGACGGGCGGGTTAGCTCCGCGTGCCCAAGGCCATGGTGGTGGTCATGGCAAATTGGTTGGTGTGGGGGACTGGATCACCGCGCGCATGAAGGCGAAGCCCGATCTGACGCTGAACGACCTGGTCGGCGAACTTGCGGATCATCACGGCATCGCCATTCACCGTGTCTCGGTTTGGCGGTTTTTGCGCGGTCTCGGGCTGACACACAAAAAAAGACCTGCAAGCCCTCGAGCAGAAGCGGCCTGAGATCCGGCAGGCACGCCATATCTGGATCACACGACGCCAACCGTTCATGCGCAGCGCGTTGACGCGCCTTGGTTTCATCGACGAGACGTCGCTGAAGACGAACATGGCCAAGACCACCGGATGGTCTCCAAAAGGCGCGCGCCTTGTCGACCATGCGCCCTTCGGCCACTGGAACACCCAGACCTTCATCGCCGCCCTGCGCCATGACCGGCTGGATGCGCCCTGGGTGATCGACGGTGCCATGAACCGCGAACTGTTCGAGCTCTATGTCGAAACCCAACTGGCCCCGACACTGCGACCCGGCGATGTGATCATTCTGGATAACCTGTCATCGCACAAGAGTCCCAAGGCAGCGGCGACTATGAGCGCCGTTGGCGCGTGGTTCTTGTTCTTGCCTCCCTACAGTCCGGATCTGAACCCGATCGAGATGGCCTTCGCAAAGCTCAAGGCCCTGATCCGGAGAGCCGCCGCGCGAACCTACGAGGCTCTCTGGCACGCCGTCGGGCAGGTCTGCGATCTTTTCACCGATGAGGAATGCTACAATTTCTTCAAAGCCGCCGGATATGAAACCGATTAGACGCAACGCGCTCTAGCGGGGGTTTTGCACCCCCGCACCCCCGCAGGATATTTCCCCCAGGCAAAGAGCCGCTGTTTCCCCGGCCTGTGGCCTGTGTGTCACAGGAAAACCGCTGCAGGTGACCTGGGCAGCGCCCCCTTATCGCCCCGTCCCCAGGCCCCCCGCTGAAATCGCGGCCATGTTGAGGATGTCGTTCACCGTCGAGGTGGTCGAGCAAAGCTGGATCGATTGCGGCACGCCGGTCAGGATCGGGCCGATCACGGTGGCCCCGGCCATTTCCTGCATCAGCTTCACGCTGATCGATGCAGAGTGGCGGGCGGGCACGACCAGGACGTTGGCAGGCCCAGTCAACCGGCTGAAGGGATACCGCGCCATGGAGTCCGCGTTCAGCGCCACGTCCACGGTCATTTCCCCTTCGTATTCGAAATCGACGCCGCGGCGGTCCAGAACCTTGGGCGCCTTGGCCATCTTGATGGCGCGTTCGCTGACGGGATAGCCGAAGTTGGAAAACGACAGGAATGCCACGCGGGGCTCCAGCCCCAGGCCGCGCGCGACGGCGGCCCCGCGCGTGGCGATGTCGGCCAGATCCTCGGCCTCGGGCCATTCATGGACCAGGGTATCGCCGATCAGCACGATCCGGCCCTTGTGCAGCACGGCGGTGATGCCGACTGCCCCGTCCTGCGGGCGCAGGTCGAAGACCGTGCCCAGTTGCGCCAGCACCGGCGCGTTCTTGCGGGTAGCACCCGTGACAAGCCCGTCGCCATGCCCATGCGCCAGCATCAGCGCGGCAAAGACGTGGCGGTCGCGGTTGGCCAGCTTGTGCGCGTCTTCCCGGTCCACGCCCTTGCGTTGCAGGCGGGCATAAAGGAATTCGTGATAGGCATCGAGGTGGCGGGAGTTCGCCGCATTGACCACGGACAGCTCTCGCACCGCATCAGCGAGGCCCACGGCTTCCAGCTTTTCCCTTACATCGGCCTCGCGGCCCACGACCAGGGCCTGGCCCATGCCGCCGCGCTGCCAGGCGACGGCGGCGCGCAACACGCGCGGATCGTCTCCCTCGGCAAAGATCATGCGGGCCTGGCTTTGACGGGCGCGGGCATGGATGCCTTGCAGGATCGCCGCCGTCGGATCCATGCGGTTCTTCAGCGACTGGACATAGCCGTCCATGTCGATGATCGGGCGCCGTGCGACGCCCGTGTCCATGCCTGCCCTGGCAACCGCGGGCGGGATCACATGGATCAGGCGCGGATCGAAGGGCGTCGGGATGATGTAATCGCGCCCGAATTGCAGCTTGCGGCCATAGGCCACGGCGACTTCGTCCGGGACATCCTCGCGTGCGAGCTTCGCCAAGGCCTCGGCGCAGGCGATCTTCATCTCATCGTTGATGGCGCGGGCGTGGATGTCCAGGGCGCCCCGGAACAGATAGGGAAAGCCCAGGACGTTGTTCACCTGGTTCGGGTAATCGCTGCGGCCCGTGGCGACGATGGCGTCAGGGCGGACGGCATGGGCATCCTCGGGCGTGATCTCGGGGTCGGGGTTGGCCATGGCGAAGATGACCGGGTTGTCAGCCATCGAGGCCACCATGTCCTGCGTCACCGCGCCCTTGGCGCTGACGCCCAGGAAAACGTCGGCGCCACGCATCGCCTCCTCCAGCGTGCGGGCATCGGTCACGACCGCATGGGCCGATTTCCACTGGTTCATCCCCTCGGTCCGGCCCTGGTAGATGACGCCCTTGGTGTCGGCCATGATGCAGTTGTCATGCCGCGCGCCCATGGATTTCAGCAGTTCCAGGCAGGCGATGCCCGCCGCGCCCGCACCGTTGAGGACGATCCTCACGTCCTCGATCCTCTTGCCCGACAATTCCAGCGCGTTCAGCAGGCCCGCCGCGCAGATCACCGCCGTGCCGTGCTGGTCGTCGTGAAAGACCGGGATGTCCATCATCTCTTTCAGGCGCTGCTCGATGATGAAGCATTCGGGCGCCTTGATGTCTTCCAGGTTGATGCCCCCAAAGGTCGGACCCATCAGCTTGACGGCATTGATGAACTCGTCTGCGTCCTCGGTGTCCAGTTCGATGTCGATGGCGTTCACGTCGGCGAAGCGCTTGAACAGCACCGCCTTGCCTTCCATCACGGGCTTGGAGGCAAGCGCGCCCAAGTTCCCCATCCCCAGGATGGCGGTGCCGTTGGAAATCACCGCGACCATGTTGCCCTTGGTGGTATAGTCATAGGCGGTTTCAGGCCGGTCGGCGATGGCTTGGACGGGCACCGCGACGCCCGGCGAATAGGCCAGCGACAGGTCGCGCTGCGTGGCCATGGGAGTGGAGGCGACGATGTCGAATTTTCCCGGACGCGGCTCAAGGTGATAGGCCAGAGCCTCCTCGGGGGTGATGCGGGCGCTGCGGGGGGACTTGTCGGTCATCGGGATCCTCCGGGGGGATGGTGGTCCCGTTTAACGTTACGTCACCGCTGGCTCAACAGGCTTTGCAGGCAAATCTGTGTCGCGGGAACCGTGAAAATGCCCGGATCAGACCGAAATATTGACAAAGCTGTCGCGCAGCGCGGCGGACCAGGCCGCGCTCATTCTTGCGAAATCGGCGTCACCTTCCAGAATGCGGCGGCGATGCGTGACGGCGCAGGCGTCCCGTCCGATGATCGCCAGATCCAGGGGCATTCCGACCGAAAGGTTGGACCGCAGCGTCGAATCCATCGACAGCAGCACGGCTTTCTGCGCATCGGCCAGATTGGTTGCGGGCGTCACCACGCGGTCGAGGATGGGCTTGCCGTATTTGTGTTCGCCGATCTGCAGAAAGGGCGTGTCCTCGGTCGCCTCGATGAAATTTCCCTCGGGATAGATAAGGAACAGGCGCATATCGCCGCCGCACCGCTGGCCCGCGACGATCATGCTGGCGGACGCCTGCTGGCGCAGGTCGCGGTGTTGCTCGGCGATTTCCCGACGTGTGCGCGACAGCGTGTCGCCGATGATCGTGGCGACCTGCAACATCGTCTGCGCCTTCATGATCGAGGTGGTCTCGTCTGCCATCTCGTCATGGATGGCCTCGTTCAGGCGCGCCAGGGTGGTCTGCGTCACCGACAGGGATCCGGCGGTCATCACCACGATGCTGCGTTCGCCCGGCTGTTCGAAAAAGAACATCTTCCGATAACAGGCGATATTGTCCAAGCCTGCATTGGTGCGCGTGTCCGACAACAGCACAAGTCCGGCATTCAGCTTCAAGCCGACGCAATAGGTCATGTCTGCGTCTTTCCCGTCATGATCGCGCTGCAATCTAGTCGTCGCGGGGACAGGTCGCAATCCGTCCTTTCCGTTCTCCTTGGCTTAAATATCCGCAGGGCTTCGGAACGCCCGGAAAGGTCCAGTGCACCTTTTTCAGCAGAGAAGGGACCGGCCGGCCTTTTTCAACTTTGCGTCTGGCTTTGACTTTGGGTCTGGAAGCGTTCCACTTCCTCGACATTGACCGCGACATCCATCGTCTCGATGCCCTGGCCCGCGGCGATCCCGCGGATGGGGGCCGCGTCGGACGCATCCAGCCCTGACCCCAGGCGGACATAGCGTTCGTCGGGACAGCACTGGTTTGCCGGATCAAAGCCGATCCAGCCCAGGCCGGGAACATGGATCTCGGCCCAGGCATGGGCGGCCTCGTGCGCCTCGCCCTCGGTCGTGCTGTGCAGATAGCCCGACACATAGCGCGCGGACAGGTCACGCAGGCGCGCGACTGCGACCAAGGCATGGGCATGGTCCTGGCAGACGCCTTTGCCCTGTTCCAAGGCTTCGGCCGCGGTGGTGTGGAACTCCGTCTGGCCGGGGACATAGGCGATGGCGCCCGATACCGCCCCCGACAGCTTATGTGCAAGGTCCAGCGAATCCGATGGGTCGGTGACTGCCGCCGCCAGTTCGCGCAGCCCTGCCTCGGGCTGTGTCGTGGGCGTGTCGCGCAGATATGCAAGCGGGTGGATCAGTTCGCGATGCCCGCGCAGCACGCCGGCGGTGTCGCGTGTCTCGACCCGGCCCGTCACGGTGACGGTGACTTCCCCGGTTGGCCCGCGCACGGTCCATCCTTCGATCCAGTCGCCGGCCCCATCGCGGAAACCGGGGCCGCGGATGCCGCCCTCTACCTCGATCGCCCAGTCATGCGTCCGCTGGCCTTCGGAAACCGAGGGGGTCAGCCGCAAGCTTTGCACCAGGTTCCTGACCGGCCGGTCATAGCGGTAAACCGTCCGATGAAAGATGCGCAGCTTCATCACGATCCCCCCAAAAGATAATCCTCGTGCACCAGGGACGAGATCGTGCCGATCTCGGTGATGAACCAGGTCAGGAATTCATGCAGCCCTTCGTCGAAGATCATGTCGATGTCATGGGCCTGCAGGCGGGACAGCACCTCTCGTGCCTTGTCACGCGCATTGGTCGGCACCGTTTCGCCATATCGCTTGGCAAGCCCTTCCAGGTTCCAGACCGCCTCGTAAAGCGAGGTGATCAGCGACCGGGGGCTTTCGCCGTTCAGGATCAGGAAATCCGCGACCCGCCCCGCCGTGATGTCGCCCCCATAGGCCCAGTGATAGGACCGGTGCGCCGACAGCGCCCGCAGGATCACCTGCCATTGATAGGTGTCCAGACCCGATCCGACGAATTCGATCCGGGGCAGCAGCACATAATACTTTACATCCAGCAGCCGGGCGGTTGCATCTGCCCGTTCCAGGCCATAGCCGAGATTCATGAAATGCCAGCCGTCGTTGCGCAATTGCGTGGCATTGATCGCGCCCCGCACGGTCGAGGTATAGCTGGTCGTCACATCCGTCAAAGAGGCCATGTCCAGCTTGTCGCGGGGCGTCTTCTCGATCTTGCGCAGATCCTGATAGGCCATGTTCAGCGCGTCCCAGACCTGGCTGGTCAGCGCGGTCCGCACGATCCGCCCCGCTTCGCGCGCCTTTTCGGTGCAGGACATCACCGATGACGGGTTTTCCCGGTCGAAGAAGATGAATTCCTCGATGTTTTCCTGGCTGATCTCGCCATATTTGCGGGCGAACAGGTTGGCCGAACCCGATGCCTGCAACAGCGAGTTCCATTCGTTCTGATACCCCGAGGCGGTGTTCGGCAGCAGCGTGATGCGCTGGCCCACATCCAGCAGGCGGGCGGCGGTGTCGGCGCGTTCCAGGTGCCGGCCCATCCAGAACAGGTTCGCGGCGGTGCGGCTGAGCATATGCGTCCCCTTATTCCGACAAGACCCAGGTGTCCTTGACGCCCCCGCCCTGCGACGAGTTGACGACAAGGCTTCCCTCGCGCAGCGCCACGCGCGTCAGGCCGCCCGGCACCAGCTCGATCCGGTCGCCGCACAGGCAATAGGGGCGCAGGTCCACGTGGCGCGGGGCCAGCCCTTCGGCGACAAAGGTGGGGCAGGTGGACAAGGCCAAGGTCGGCTGGGCGATATAGTTGCCAGGATCGGCCTTTATCTTGGCACGGAAAGTCTCGATCTCCTCCTTGGTGGACCGGGGACCGACCAGCATTCCGTAACCGCCCGATCCATGGACCTCTTTCACGACAAGGTCGGGCAGGTGTTCCATGACGTATTTGTAGTCGTCGTCCTTCCACAGGGTCCAGGTCTGGACGTTCTGCAACAACGGCTCCTCTCCTAGATAGAAGCGGACCATTTCCGGCACAAAGGTATAGATCGCCTTGTCGTCGGCCACGCCCGCGCCCGGTGCCGAACAGATCGACACCCCGCCCGAGCGATAGACATCCATCAGCCCCGGAATGCCCAGCATCGAATCGGGGCGGAAGCACAGCGGATCCAGGAAGGGATCGTCGATCCGGCGATAGATCACATCGACGCGCCTTGGCCCCTGCGTGGTGCGCATATAGACGAATTCGCCGTCCACGAACAAATCCGCGCCTTCGACCAGTTCGACGCCCATCAGGTTGGCCAGGAAGCTGTGTTCGTAATAGGCGCTGTTGAAATGGCCTGGCGTCAGGACCACGCAGGTCGGACGGTCGTGGCATTTAGCGGGCGCCACCGATTCCAGCGTGCGGCGCAACAGGTCGGGATACTGGTCCACGGGTTCGATCCGGTTGCCGCGGAACAGGCCAGGGAACATCCGCATCATGATCTCGCGGTTTTCCAGCATATAGCTGACACCGGACGGGGTGCGGCAGTTGTCCTCGAGGACATAGAACTCGTCCTTGGCGGTGCGCACCAGGTCGATGCCGATGACATGGGAATAAACGCCGCGCGGGGGCACCACGCCCACCACGGCCTTTTCATAGGCGTCGTTCTGGTAAACCAGCCGGGCGGGAATGCGGCCCGCGCGCACGATCTCGGCCCGGCCATAGACATCGCGCAGAAATGCGTTCAGCGCCCGCGCGCGCTGCTTGATGCCGCGTTCAAGGCGGCGCCATTCGGCCTGTTCGAAAACGCGCGGCATCATGTCAAAGGGGATCAGCCGGTCGGGGTCGCCCCCCTCGCCATAGACGGCGAAGGTGATGCCGATGCGGCGGAACAGGGCCTCGGCCTCGGCCTGCTTCATCTGCCGGAAATCCGCCGGCATTGTTTCGACCCATTGGCTCAGCCGCGCATAGGGTTCGCGAACCTGCGATCCCTCGAACATCTCGTTGTAATAGGTCATGTCTTCACCCGCTGACACCGGACCCTTCGCGGGTCTTCTTCCCCCGATGATCGGAGACGGCCTTGCCCAAGTCCACACAGGAATGGTGGTTCCTGCATGAAAGTTCCGCAAGACAGTGTCGTCGGCGGGGAAAGCTTTGCCGGAATGTCAGGCGTTTGCCAAAGATTCGGGCGCTGCAGGTGCGGTGGGGAATCCGATCCTCCGGCCTGGGCGTCGCTTACCGGATGGTAACCTTTCGGAGGTAAGGCTGATCCCTGGAAGCGCAGGGGAACAAGATGCAGCTGATCGTCACCGAAACCGAAACCCAACT
This sequence comes from Paracoccus everestensis, assembly GCF_021491915.1. NCBI lineage: Bacteria > Pseudomonadati > Pseudomonadota > Alphaproteobacteria > Rhodobacterales > Paracoccaceae > Paracoccus > Paracoccus everestensis. The sequence continues at coordinate 239,720 of NZ_CP090836.1, forward strand.
GACCGTCACCGTGGACGAAACACGCATCGACGCCGCCATCGCCACAAGGTTCAAGGACCGGCTGCGAGAGATCGTGTTGCGGGGCCGCAAGCCCGTCCGCCTGGATATGCGCCGTGTCGATTTCATGGACAGTTCCGGCCTTGGCGCCATGATCGCGGTCCGCAAGGCCTTGCCGGAATCGTTGCCGCTGGTGCTGGAAGGACTGACGCCCAACGTGGAACGCGTGTTCCGCCTGACCCGGATGGACAGCGTGTTCGACATCAGGCCCGCCGCCGCCCCGCAGGAATAGTGACAACGATCCCAGACAGGAGTTTGTGTAATGAGTTCCACCGAACGGCAGAATGCCGGTCACACCCTGCGCCCCCTAACCCGGACGCAGCCGATGTTCCATCGCGTGCTGCAGGCCGAACCCCATGACGTGCGCCGGACGCTGAAGGATCTGCGCACGCGCTTTGCGTCACAGGTCAGCGCCGATGCCATGGGCCGGCTGGAACTGGTCCTGGCCGAGGTGATGAACAACGTCGTCGAACACGCCGACCTTGCCCCACAGCCCCTGCCGGGGTCGATGTCGCGCTCGATGCATCTGTGCGTGGTGATGCACGACAATGGCCTGTCCTGCGCAATCACAGATAACGGCGGCCACCTGCCGGCCGACTGCCTGCTTCCCCGCAGCCTTCCCGCCCTTGATCCGCTGGACCTGCCGGAAGGCGGCTTTGGCTGGTGCCTGATCCAGGGGCTGACGCAATCGCTGTGTTATTACCGCGAAGGCCAGCGGAATTGCTTGGCCTTCATGGTGCCTTATACCTCGCGGGTGGAAAATCCCTGAGCTTCAGCTGGGAGATGTGTGGCTGCGCGGCGACTTCAGGGCTACAAGCCTTGGCAATGTTCAATATAGTGCCTGACCGTCTGTGCGGACATGTCTCCGGTTGTTCCGACATAGTAGCTCTGCGCCCACAGGGCGCGCTCGCCGCAGGTGCTTGCGATGTCCGGATGCTGCTTGCGCACGGCGCGACTGCTCGCTCCCTTCAGGACCCGCACCGCATCGGCGGGCGAGACAGAAGGTTTGGCTGACACGAAGGCGTGGACATGATCCATATCCGTCTCGAGTGCGAGCAGTGCCATATCCGCAGTCTCGCAGGCCGAGGCGATGGCCGCCTTAACGGTTGCCTCGACTTCGGGCGTGAGGATCCTGCGCCGATACTTCGGGATCCAGACGAAGTGGTATCCGATCCGATACCGCGCCCAGCGGGTAGCTGCATCAGGAACGGTGCCTTGGATCATATCTGCCTAAAGTTACTTGATAATTTCTATCTTCGCACTTGCATCATGAACCGTCAGGTGGGAAAATGCAAGCATGAGCCAGTCGGTCTGCATCATCCCCCTCCGTTTGCAAGACCCGCGTTATGCGGCGCTGCGCCAGAGGTTGTTCGATGGGCAGCGCGAGGCGGCAAGGCTCTGGAACGATTGCGTGGCCTGGCATTACGAGCAGCGTGCGGCTGGCGGGCGCTGGCCCGGCAAGGCCGAGATTCATGCCTTCAGCAAGGGGCGTTATGCGCTCCACTCCCAGGTCGTGCAGCGAACGGCATATCGGCTTTTGGCCAATATCGACGCGACAATGGAGCGGCGCCGCAGGGAGCCGTCAGCGCGCCGGTGGCTGAAGCTGCCCTGGCGCGAGAAGCTCTTTCAGCCGCTGTCCTGGCCGGCCCAGGCCGTCCGATATGATGCCGAGGCGCAGCGGATGATCCTGCCGATGGGGCGGGGACGTCCGTCGATTGTGCTGAACGGGCTTAGGCTTGATCCTGGCCATGTCGGCGCGGTGTCAATCGTCTGGGGCCATCCCGGCTACGAGCTGCATGTTTCGGCGCCCGACGAGCGAGCGCCTGAGGCGCCATGGAATGGCCGGGCGGCGATCGACCTCGGCATCATCCATCATTCGACCATTGCCGATGACGCGGGACATGCGCTCGTGGTCAGCGGTCGCGGCATCCGGGCGATCAAGCGGCACCGCGGCAAGAAGCTGCGGCAGCTGGCGCGGCGGCAGTCGCGATGCGAAAAGCACTCGCGGCGCTGGAAGAAGATCCAGGCCCGCAAGGACAAGCTGCGGGCCCGCGTGAAGCGGCAGGACCGCGATCTGCGTCACAAGGCCACGCGGTTGATCATCGACTGGTGCATCCGTCGCGGCATCGGTGAGATCTATATCGGCAATCCCTGCGGGATTCAGGGAGGAAGCGGGCGCAAGCAGAACCGCAGGACCTCCCAGTGGGAGATGGGGGCGGATATCCGCTACCTGTCCGAGAAAGCGAAGAAGGCCGGCATTCGGAGCTCCGATGGGGACGAGCGTGGAGCGTCTTCCCATTGTCCCGAATGCCGGCGCCGTCGCAAGGTAAGGGGGCGTGATTGGCGCTGCCCTGATTGCGGCTTCACAGGCCACAGGGATGTGGTCGGAGCGGTCAACATGCACCGCTTGGCCTTCGGCACCAAAGTCACCTTTCCGCGTCGTTCCGATGTGACGTATCTGCGCCCGGGTTCGCTGCGCAAGCCGCGGCCCGCAAGCAGTATTCGCCTAGACACGGGCCTTTCCGGCGAGGTCTTCCTGATCCGGTCTGAAGCTTTCTCCAAACCTTCCCTATCGGCACCGCCAGGTCGAAAGACCTCGCGGGAGCGTAAGCTCCATGCCGCGTCAGCGGTTAGGCACTGGAAAAGAAACCCACCCAGTTCACTGGGCGGGGAGTGTCATCACCAATCTCAGTTCAGCGGACCCATCAGCGGATAACGCCCGTCCTCGAAGTCACCGAACATCTCCTCGACCTCGGGGTGATCCAGCGGCTCTCCCGAATGATCGGGCACCAGGTTCTGTTCCGAGACATAGGCGACATAATAGGTCGCCTCGGTTTCGGCATACAGGTGATAGAAGGGCTGATCCTTGGCTGGACGCACGTCCTCGGGGATCGAATCATACCATTCCTGGGTATTGGCGAATTCAGGATCGACATCGAAGATCACCCCGCGAAAAGGCCTGTTGCGGTGGCGAACCACCTGGCCCAGGCCGTATTTGGCGATGCGATGCTGTCCGTACATAGATCTTCCATAAGGCTTCAGGGCCGGTCTGACTGGCGTTTTAATCCGATACGCCGATTCTGTCCATCGGATCGCCAGCATTTGCACGATTTCCTGGGGCAAGCGCGCCACAGGACCAAGCCTACCGGGCGGGATTGCCCGTCATGTCCCCGGCCAGCAGCGGCACGGTGGACATCGACATCTTGGCCGAGCCTTCGTTCAACTCGCTCGCATGGGCCAGATAGACCAGCACCCGGTTTTCCGCATCATAGATGCGCTTGACCCGCAAGGACTTGAACAACAACGACCGCCCTTCGCTGAACACGTCCTCGGGCCTGCCCGGGCGCAGGGCGCTGACATCGACCGGACCGGTGCGGGCGCATTGGATGGCGCTGTTCGAGGGATCCTCGAACCAGTTGCCCTGGCTGAGGCGGTCCAGGACCGAACGCTCGAAATAGGCCAGGTGGCAGGTCACGCCGCCCACATCGGGATCGGCGATCGCCTCGATCACGATGTCGTTCCCAACCCAGTCGACGCCGACCTGAGCGATTTCCCTGGCCTGGGCCAGAGCCGGCATCATCAGCAGGGCGGCGGCGATCATTCGCATGGCAGATCCTTTGGTTCCAGGGGGATGCGGCCCGCATCGGTCAGCAGATGCACCGCGTCCTTTTCGATCACCACCGCGCAAAGCGGCCGGCCGTAAGCCGCGCCGCCATCCACGTTCAGGCGGTTGCCGTAATGGGTGGCGGTCTGGATCGCGGTATGGCCATGAACCACCAGCGGCCCGTGGTCCTGCGGGCTGTTCAGGAAACCCTGCCGGATCCAGACCAGATCCTCCTCGGCCTGGTCTTGCAGGTCGACTCCGGGCCGGATGCCCGCATGGACGACCAAGGCCAATGGATGCAGAAAATACAGCGGCAGCGACGCCAGATAGGCGATATGACCCGCAGGCACCGCACGCCTGGCCTGGTCCAGCATCCGGTCCGGGGACACCGCTGTGTCCACTCCATAGGATTGCAGCGTTTCCGGCGCCCCCAGACCTGAATGCAGGGTCCAGTGCAGCCTGGAACTCAGCCCCGGATCGACCCAATCGGGCTGCAGCAGATATTGCGGCAGAAAGCGGTCGTGGTTGCCGCGCGTGACAATCCAGGGACGTCCCCGGTCCCGGCCCGTCATCAGGTAGTCAACGACACCGCGCGAATCCGGTCCCCGGTCGATCAGGTCGCCCACATGGGCGATCAGCGCATCGGACCCGCCATCGCGGAAGATGCGGTCATGCGCGGCCTTGAGCTGGTCCAGATGCCCATGGACATCGCCAATGACGTAAAGCCGCATCACCGCCCCGCTGCAAGAAAGCCGCGCCCCTGACTAAGGGGACGCGGCGGGATCGTCAAACCTCGAACTGCAGGCGGCGGGCTTGCAGGAACTTGCCGGTGTTCTGCAAACCGGCCAGGGCCTCGTCGCTGATGGGTTCGTCCAGATACAGGATCGCGATGGCGTCATTGCCCTCGGCCGACCGGCCCAGGGTAAAGTTCGCGATGTTCACGCCCAGATCGCCCAAGGTCATGCCAAGCGCGCCGATCACGCCCGGCACGTCCTTGTTGCGGGTATAAAGCATATGCCGCCCGACCTCGGCATCGATGGTAATGCCGCGGATCTGGATAAAGCGCGGCTTGCCATCGCTGAAGACCGTGCCCCCGATGGACCTTTCGCGCGTGTCGGTGACGACCGTCAGCTTGATATAGCCTTCGAAGACGCCCGCCTTGTCCTGGGTGGTGGTGGCCACCTGCACGCCGCGTTCCTTGGCCATCACCGGGGCCGAGACCATGTTCACGTCCGGGTTCGTGGCCTTCATCACGCCCGCGATGACCGAGGCGTTCAGCGCGTTCAGGTTCATCGTGGACGCAACGCCGTCATACAGCACGTTGATCGCCTTGATCGGCTCGTCCGTCATCTGGCCCACAAAGGCGCCCAGATGGCCCGCCAGCTTGATCCACGGCCCCATCACCGCAGCTTCCTCGGCCGTGACCGAGGGCATGTTCAGCGCGTTCTGCACCGCGCCGGTCAGCAGGTAATCCGACATCTGTTCGGCCACTTGCAGAGCCACGTTTTCCTGCGCTTCGGTGGTGGAGGCGCCCAGATGCGGGGTGACGACCACGTTGGGCAGGTTGAACAGCGGGCTTTCGGTTGCCGGTTCCACAGCAAACACATCGAAGGCGGCCCCTGCGACGCGACCGTCCTTCAGCGCCTCGGCCAAGGCTTCCTCATCGACCAGGCCGCCACGGGCGCAGTTGATGACGCGGACGCCGGGCTTCAGCTTTGCAATGGCCTCGCGCGACAGGATGTTCTTCGTCTTTTCGGTCAGCGGCACATGGAAGGTGATGAAATCCGCACGGCCCAGCAGATCGTCCAGTTCGACCTTGGTCACGCCGATCTCCTTGGCGCGCTCGGGCGACAGGAAGGGGTCATAGGCCAGCACCTTCATGTGCAGCCCCAGGGCGCGATCAATGACGATCGACCCGATATTGCCCGCGCCGATCACGCCCAGGGTCTTGTTGAACAGCTCGACCCCCATGAAGCGGTTCTTTTCCCACTTCCCGGCATGGGTGCTGGCCGATGCCTCGGGCAACTGCCGGGCCACGGCGAACATCATGGCAATGGCGTGTTCTGCGGTGGTCACGCTGTTGCCGAAAGGCGTGTTCATCACGATCACGCCCTTTTTCGACGCGGCCGGAATGTCCACATTGTCGACCCCGATCCCGGCCCGGCCGATCACCTTGAGGTTGGGCGCAGTTTGCAACAGCTTTTCGGTGACCTTTGTCGCGGACCGGATCGCCAGCCCGTCATATTGCCCGATCACTTCGGCCAGCTTTTCCTTGTCCTTGCCCAGGTCGGGCAGGTAATCGACCTCGACGCCGCGGTCACGAAAGATCTGAACGGCGGATTCCGACAGCTTGTCGGACACAAGAACCTTCGGCATGTCATTTATCCTTGCAGGGGCGCCCGGGCAAAGCCGCGCCGACGCCATGTTTCTTCTTCAGAAAAATATCCCGGGGGTCCGGGGGCAGCGCCCCCGGCTCAGCCTAGGCTTGCGCAGCCAACTCGGCGCGATAAGCCCATTCGATCCAAGGCATCAGTGCCGCGACATCGGATGCCTCGACCGTCGATCCGCACCAGATCCGCAAGCCCGCCGGTGCGTCGCGATAGGCGCCCGCATCCAGGGCGACGCCTTCCTTTTCCAGCCGCTTGGCCACGGCCTTTGCGAAAGCCGCGCCGTCCCTGATGGACGGATCGGTAAAGCGCAGGCAGACGCTGGTGTTGGACGCCGTTGCCGGATCGGCGGCCAGATCGGCGATCCAGTCCTTGTCCGCGATAAAGTCGCGCACGGCGGCAGCATTGGCATCGGCCCGGGCGATCAGTGCCTTAACGCCGCCCAGCGACTGCGCCCATTTCAGCGCGACCAGGTAATCCTCGACCGCCAGCATGGACGGCGTGTTGATCGTCTCGCCCTTGAAGATGCCCTCGATCAGCTTGCCGCCCTTGGTCAGGCGGAAGATCTTGGGCAGCGGCCAGGCAGGGGTGTAAGTTTCCAGCCGTTCCACCGCGCGGGGCGACAGGATCAGCATCCCATGCGCGCCCTCGCCGCCCAAAACCTTCTGCCAGCTGAAGGTCACGACATCCAGCTTGTCGAAGGGCAGGTCCATGGCGAAGGCGGCGCTTGTCGCGTCGCAGATGGTCAGGCCGGCGCGGTCCGCCGGGATCGCATCGCCATTCGGGACGCGCACGCCGCTGGTGGTGCCGTTCCAGGTGAAGATGACATCCTTGTCGAAATCGACCTGCGCGAAGTCAACGATCCTGCCATAATCGGCCTTGCGGACCGTCGCATCCAGCTTCAGCTGCTTGACAGCATCGGTGACCCAGCCTTCGCCAAAGCTTTCCCAGGCCAGCATCTCGACGGGGCGGGCGCCCAGCAGGGACCACATCGCCATCTCGACCGCGCCGGTGTCGGAGCCGGGGACGATGCCGATGCGGTAATCGGCGGGAACGCCCAAGACCTCGCGCGTGAGGTCAATCGCCTCGGCCAACTTCGCCTTGCCAACGGCGGCACGATGCGAGCGGCCCAGGGGCGCGTCCAACAGAAGGTCCAAATTGTAATGAGGAATCTTGGCGCAAGGGCCAGAAGAAAAGCGCGGGTTTGCCGGGCGCGCCACCGGGGTCGTCAGATCTTTCATGACTAGCCTTCCAGCTAAAAGCCCTTCGTTGGGGAAGGGTGTCCCGCCGCCGGGAATACTTCCCCCCTGAAAATACTGCAATAGAAAAAGACGCTTCGCGCTCGACCGTGCAGGTTCTGACGTCAAGATGCAGAACGATACCAAAACCGTGGAGGATGATTCGCACAGGCTGTTCTTCGGGCGTTCCCGCCGAAAATTATGGCCTCAGTGCGCTGACGGGGCGACCTGGCCGCCTTCGCGTGTTCTCCGATGCAGAAATCCAGTTCTGCTTGATGGTAAAGGTGCTCTTTGGTCTACCTCTTCTGCAAATCACGGGCATGGTGTCCGGCATCCTAGAGATGGCAGGACTCGAGTAGCGAGAACCAAAATTTTTTACGCTGAACGCGCTCGGTAAACCGTCGAGCGGTTCACACTACGTAAGCATATACAATTATGGTTTTTCTTGTAGATTTTCTGGAGCTGGGAACAGGAACACGCAAACATAATCTACTGTTTCCGCGGCGCTGAGGAAGATCGAGCATCCTTCCTCCTTAATGTGGTCATTGACGGTGGATCTGTCTTGGTGGGCGTCTGCCTGCGGATCACCTATCGCTGCCGACATTGGAGGCGTATGTAGTCGATTTCCTGCGCATGGCGAACGAATAAGAGAGGCGGCTGATCTGCGATACCCATGGACGTGCTCTGGGGCGCATGGCACGGACCTGGTCGCCGCCGGAGGGCCTGAGCTTTCTGCGGGGAGGTTTGTGCCGTGGTGCGGTGGCGCAAGGCGGACAATAAGGAGGAGTTCCGCGCTCACCTGCGCAGGGATGTCTGGAAAATGGTGCTGCCGGAGCTCGTGTATGGCCAGCCGCCGCAAGTGAAGCAATAACGTCGTAATTGAGGTTGTCCCTGTCACCGGGAATGATGTGCTCAAGAACGTGCACCGTTCGGGCGCTTGTCGATGATGAGGATCTCGGTTCCAAATATAAGAACCGGCAGTCGCTCCTAGGAAACGTCATTTCCAGGAAAAGTCATCGAACTGTTGGACCGTTGGACCGTCTGGATGACCATTCGAGGCACCGCTGCAAATCTGCCATGGTTTGCCTGGAGAGGTGGGCCCCGTGCCGAGCGGATTGGTGACATGCTGGAATATCGAACCGCCATGCCGCCACCATTTCCAGGAAGGTTGGTGTATTCAGGGGTTGATCTGCCTCCAGGCAGGCAATCACCAACGGAAACGTCGCGGCTCAGATCGGGAACTCGTCCAGCGACTTTCCCGCCTCCAAGACCTCGGCAATCTAGCCCTGCTTTCGTCCCCAACCTGTCCGGGTCAAGGTGGATGTTCCAGATGGCGGTATTCAGGCCTCGGCCTGAGCCCGTCTCGCCGGCTGAGCCGCAATCATTCTCGCCACGGAAGAAAACCCACGGCCTTGGCCATCTCTGAGGCTTTGGCGATCGCCTTTTTCATTCGACGGCTTTCGACTCCGGCAATAGTGGCTGCAGATTTCCCATGGCTGTGCTTCAGTTATTCCAGCGTCATTTCGGTGTCATTGGTGTCCAGGATCGGCTCATCAGGCTCTTGAGCGTCGAGACAGCAACGATCGTCTTTTTGGAAGCCGTCTTGGCCGACCCGGATGATTGCGTAGGGAGGGACGGCGAAGGGAAATCGCGCCAAAAGCTTGACTGGAGCTCCGGCGGTTTACCCAATGGATCAATCCGCACCTCGCGTGCCCTGGCAGCGTCCGGCACCTGCTCCAGGATCAACTCCCCGCTGTGTGGCATCCTGCCCACCACGGGATAAAGGCTGTCGACGTTCCGTTGCCTGGCTGTCCAGACCGACGTGGACACCGGAGCCATGAATGGTGTTTTGGCACCCTCGTCGACCTCGCTGGGCTGACCCGTGCGGGTGATGCCGCGCATGGCCTGCGTCCCTTCCGCAGCGACGAGGCGCGGAGCTTCTGGCCAGTTGGTAGGCTCGTTCGTCAAAGCCTGGTGCCGGACCCGTTCCGCGGCGGCATAGAGTGTCACAAGCTCGCGGCGGGCGAGTGAGGGCTGGACAGCCCGTGCCGCCGCGGCTGCCAGGGGCAGCGTGTCCAGCCGTTCCCTCAGTTCCTCGGCGCTGCAGCCCTTGGCGCGGATGAAGTAGTTCGGGCTTGCCGAATAGCCCTTGGGCGTCACTTCGGCAGCGAGGACGGCCGCTTCAGGGCAGGACAGGATCACGCCAGCCCGGCTACCCACCCGGCGGATAACCAGATCGGCCTCAGCAAGGTCGGTCACGAACTCGAAGTCGGGATGGGCGTCGGGCGTGCGGGTGATGACGCGTGCCTCAGGCCGCCGCTCCCAGATCTGGAAGACGCAGTTGACCCGGTGCAGCCCTTCTGCGGTGTGGAAGGGTTCGTTTGGGAGATCGACCTGGCAGCGCAGATGAAACCGCGGGTCGATGCCGCGCTGCATGGAGGCCTTGGCGAAGGAGGCTGGCAGGATAAAGGCGATGACATCGGCAAAGGCCGCTGCGTGCTGGATGAAGCGCTTGGCCAGATGGCCGCCGCGCCCGAAAGGCGGATTGCCCAGCACGATGATGCGGCCGTCATGCTGTGGCGCGGCCAGGGCGAGGAAATCCTGCTCCTCGATGCCAGGCGCATCGGGGGCGATATCAAGGGCGATCAGCCGATCCGGGGGCAGAAGGCGCGAGAACGCTCCGGCGCCGGCGGCAGGCTCGATGAAGAGATCGTCCCCCCGAAACCGGCACTCGCGCCACACCGTGCCGACGCAGGCCCGGGCGGTGGCCTCCAGCGTGTAGAACTTGTCCAAGGCCGGCTGGCGAGAAGCCTTGCTGTCCATCATGTTAAAATCGCCCATCACCATCCTGCTATCTTGCGATTGCGCGGTCTTCGCGCTGTTGAAGAGGAAGGTAGCTCACGGTGGTAAAAACCGTTACACGCGCAACTTCGGGTCGAGCGCCAAACCTGTGGATAACGGGGCAGGGAAATGCGGTGCAGCAACGATCCCTTGCCTCGGCCGACCACGGCACAGGACGGTTATGGTGAGGGCAGATCTGCTGATCTTACGCGACCGCACCTGTTACGCTGTTACACCCCAATTACGCCTGTGTAACAGCTAAGCCGCTGATATATAACGACGTTACAGTATTACGCCAAAAAAAACGGCCCGAGTGTCTTCCTGTGCGGGCGTGCGTGCGTGGGCGCGTGGGTGCGCGCACGTATTAGTATATATATCTTCCAGAACATGTAACAATGAAACACTTGCCTTATTCTTCAATGAAATCAATATCTTGACCTGTTACAGTTTCTGTTACACCCTGTAACAGATGTAACACATTGATTTCAAAAGAAATCACTGTTACAGCGGCCCAGGAAATCGCGTTCTGGAGCAGTTGGGCAGGCTTTTTCGCCTTTTCGGAGTGTTATCTAGAAGATTTTTTGGCTTCCTGCGACCGTCCAGCTCTTCTCGAAGGCTGCCGGATGGGGCAGGCCGGCAGCCCAAGCTTGCCCCGGTGCGGTCAGGAGCCCTTGCCCCTGGAATGTCCTCGGCCTCAGGGGTCAGGTGGTCTCCCATCGGCGCCCTGGCTGAGACGAAAGGGACGGCCGCAGCTTACGGCATCTTCGTCATGGTCGCCGCGGGCATGATGTTACGGTCCTGTCCGGATCGCGCCGTCACTAATAAGTCCGCGCAGGAGGCGCTCGGCTTCCTGGCCCGGTTCGACGTCGTCCGGATAGCCAAGTGAGACATTGATCACCGGCACACCGTGGATGGTAGCATCCAGAAGCCGGTGAGTGTGCCCAAACAACCAGGCGTCGGGCCGATGCTGCTCGATCCAGCCGTCCAGATCGGACGCAAAAGCCGGCGAAAGACTGTTGATCGTCCCTGCCACCGACGCACTCGGGGGATGGTGCGTAACGATGATGCGCTGTCCCGCCCAGGGCTCGGCCATGGACCGGGTGAGCCAATCCAGGTGATCCTGGTGAACGGCCAGGGTGTCTTCGGGGCGGATCGGACCCTGGGCAAGATCGGCACTTTTGCGGATGCGGATGTAGTCGGGCATGACCATCCGGGCGCGGCGCATGGCCTCGTGCGTGTCGCCGGTCAACTGGAAGTCCGTCTGTTAATTTCCACGCAGAACTGAGCCGGCATTTCCATCGAGAAGTGAGCCACCCCTGACTATGGATTTCCGGTCATGCAGTGGTCAAGGCATGTGTGGTCTCCTTTTTTTTCGCGGCAACTGCGGCTGAACTGGCCTTGAAGCGGAAGCTGTCGTTTCCGGTTTCCAGGATGTGGCAACGATGGGTGAGACGGTCGAGCAATGCAGTGGTCATCTTGGCATCGCCAAAGACCGTGGCCCATTCGCTGAAGCTGAGGTTGGTGGTGATGATGACGCTGGTGCGCTCATAGAGCTTACTGAGCAGATGGAAGAGCAGCGCCCCGCCCGAGGCGCTGAACGGCAGGTATCCCAACTCATCGAGGATCACGAGATCGAGGCGGGTCAGGGTTTCGGCAAGCTGTCCGGCCTTTCCCTTGGCCTTCTCCTGTTCAAGGGTATTGACCAGTTCGATGGTGGAGAAGAAGCGGACCTTGCGGCGGTGATGCTCAATGGCCTGGACGCCGAGGGCGGTTGCGGCGTGAGTCTTCCCTGTGCCAGGACCGCCGATCAGAACTACGTTCTGGGCCCCGTCCATGAACTCGCAGCGGTGCAGCTGGCGCACTGTGGCTTCGTTGATCTCGCTGGCGGCGAAGTCGAAGCCTGAGAGATCCTTGTAGGCTGGGAAGCGCGCCGCCTTCATGTGATAGGCGATGGATCGGACCTCACGCTCGGCTATCTCGGCCTTCAGCAGTTGGGACAGGATTGGCACAGCCGCTTCAAAGGCCGGTGCCCCTTGCTCGATCAGGTCCGTCACGGCCTGCGCCATGCCATGCATCTTGAGGCTGCGGAGCATGATGACGATGGCACCGCTGGCGGGATCATGACGCATGATGGCCCCCTGCAACGGGGGTGCGCAGGCCGTCATAGCGCTCGACATTGGCCTTGGGTTCGCGATGGAGAACCAGAGCCTGCGGGGTATCGAGGGGCGGCCCGCCGATGACCTTGCCGTCGACCAGCCGGTGCAACAGGTTCAGCACATGGGTCTTGGTTGCCACGCCCTCGGCCAGGGCCAGTTCCACGGCGGCGAGGACGGCCTGCTCGTCGTGCTGAAGAACCAGGGCAAGGATATCGACCATCTCGCGATCACCACCAGGCTTGCGCAGCATCTGGTCCTGCAGTTGCCGGAAGGCAGGCGGCAGTTCCGCGAATGGTGCTCCGTTCCTGAGAGCCCCGGGCTTGCGCTGGAGAACAGCCAGGTAATGCCGCCAATCGTAGATCGTCCGTGGCGGCACCTGGTGGTTGCGCTGGAACACGCGGCCATGCTCGCACAGGAGGTTGCCCTCGGCCGCCACGACCAGTCGATCCGGGTAAATCCGTAGACTGACAGGCCGGTTCGCAAAGGACGCGGGAACGCTGTAGCGATTGCGCTCGAAGCTGATCAGGCAGGTGGGCGAGACGCGCTTGCTCAACTCGATAAAGCCGTCAAAAGCCGGCGGCAACGGCATCAGCGCGGCCCGCTCCTCAGCCCAGACATCGGCGATCGTGCCGGGCAGCGTGCCATGCGGGGTCTCATGCCACAGCTCCAGGCAACGCTGCTCCAGCCAGGCGTTCATCGTGGCAAGGTCGGGAAAGCCCGGCATCCCCTGCAGGACCTGATGGCGGGAGTCCTGAACGTTCTTCTCGACCTGACCCTTCTCCCATCCTGCCGCCGGATTGCAGAACTCCGGCTCGAAGACATAGTGGTTGGCCATCGCGAGGAAGCGGATGTTGACCTGCCGCTCCTTGCCGCGACCGACACGGTCCACCGCTGTCTTCATGTTATCGTAGATGCCCCGTTCGGGCACGCCACCAAAGACACGGAAGCCATGCCAGTGGGCATCGAAGAGCATCTCGTGGGTCTGCAGTGGGTAGGCGCGCAACAGGAAGGCCCGGCTGTGGGACAGCTTGATATGCGCCATCTGAAGCTTGGTGCGCTCGTCACCCAGAAGCCCGTAGTCTTCGCTCCAGTCGAACTGGAAGGCCTCTCCCGGTCGGAAAGACAGCGGAACGAAGGTGCCGCGTCCTGTGGTCTGCTGTTCCCGCTGGCGATCTGTCCGCCAGTCCCGCGCAAAGGCCGCAACCCGGTTGTAGGAGCCGGTGAAGCCGAGCGTGACGAGATCGGCATGCATCTGCTTCAGCGTCCGCCGCTGCTTGCGCGACTTGCCGGCTTCCGTCTTCAACCAGCCAGCCAGCTTCTCGGAAAAAGGGTCAAGCTTGCTCGGCCGATCCGGCGTGGCAAACTTCGGCTCAATCGTGCCCTCCGCCAGATGCTTGGCAATCGTGTTGCGCGACAGTCCGGTGCGCCGCGCAATCTCGCGTATCGACAGCTTCTGCCGCACATGCATCCGTCGAATGATGTTCAAAAGTCCCATGTGGATCACTCCCGTTGCCCCCGCTGCTCACCGCTCTGGGGGAAGGTTCACATGGCTCAATTCTCAGTGGAAATTACCCGCCTATCCGGCTCAGTTCTGGGTGGAAATCAACAGCTGCATGACGAGCGGCGCGCGTGGAAAGGCTTTGACTGGGACGTCCTGGAGCGGTTGCATGCCAGGGGCCTGATCGCCGATCCGGTCAACAAGGCAAAGTCGGTTGTCCTGACCGATGAGGGCCTGCGGCAGTCCGAAGAACTCTTCCGGGCGCTGTTTACGCGGCCTCGGTCTTGACTGTGCCCATTGGCGTCCAGTTCCAGGGCAGCAATTCGCCGAGACGGGTGTTCATGTGATCGTGGATGCGGTCCAGGACATCGGCAAGATAGGCCTGCGGATCGAGCCCGTTCATCTTTGCCGTTTCAATAACGGTCAGGGCGCGAGCAAGCGTTTCGCCGCCCGCGTCCGAGCCCGCGAATAGCCAGTTCCGTCTGCCGACACCAATTGGCCTCAGGGCACGCTCGGCCGCATTGTTGTCGATGGCCACGCGCCCGTCCTCGAGGAACAGCGTGAGGGCAGACCAGCGGCTCAGCCCATAGCGGAAGGCCTTGGCCAGATCGCTTTTTCCGGGGATGCGCGTCAGCTGCTTTTCGGCCCAGTCCCGGAAGGCGTCGACCTTCGGCCTGGTATCCTTCTGTCGCAGGGCCAGCCGCAACTCGGCGGGCTTGCCGCTGGTGGCGCGCTCGATGTCGTAGAACTTGCCGATCCGGTCGAGTGCCTCACACGCGATTTCGGATTTTGTCGCAGCCCAGACATCATGGAAGTCACGGCGCAGATGTGCCCAGCAGGCGGCCTCGCGGAACTGGCTCTTGCCCTCCAGATCGGTGGCATAAAGCTTGGCATAGCCCTTGTAGCCATCGGCTTGAAGAATGCCGCCGGCCTGGCCCAGATGGCCGAGGACATGGTTTTCCTTCCAGTCCGGGGCGAACTGATAGACCGCGCCGGGCGGGGCCTTGCCTGCCCAAGGGCGCTGATCGCGAACATAAGCCCAGATCCGGCCCTTCCTGACGCCCTTGCCGAGCCCTTTGTCGCTCTTGCTGCGATCAAGCACGCGGATGGGCGTGTCATCGGCATGGAGCAGATCGCTGGCCATGATCTCGGCCTCGATCTTTTCGATCAGCGGCGCCAGAGCTTTCATCGCCCCGCCGCACCAGTCCACAAGCGTCGTATCGGAGATATCGGCGCCCATCCGGGCAAAGATCTCGTTCTGCCTGTAGAGCGGCACATGATCGTCGAACTTCGAGACCAGGACATAGGCGAGCAGGTTCGGTCCCGCCATGCTCCGCGGGATCGGCCGGCTGGGTGCCGGGGCCTGGACGATCTTCTCACAGCGTCGGCAGGACTTCTTGATGCGCGCGATCTCGATAACCTTCAACTGCGCGGCGATCATGTCGATCAATTCGCTGACATCCTCACCGATCACCCGCAGATCGCCGCCGCAATCGGGGCAATTCTTGCCAGGGTCATATTCGCGACGTTCGCGCGGCGTGTCCTTCGAGACTTTCGGGCGGCGGCGGTTGGTTTCCTGAGGTTCAGCCGGCTCCGGAGCCTGTGCTTCCGTGTCGGGCCCCTTCTCGGCAGCGGGCGACGGGTCATTCGCCTCGGCCAGGGCCAGCTGCAGGTCTTCCAGCGCCAGCTCCAGTTGCTCGATCTCGCGTTCGATCTTTTCCGAACTGGCTCCGAACTTCTGCTTCTGCAATTTGGCAATCCGAACGCGCAGCGCCTGAACCAGCAGATCATGCGCGCGCAAGCTGGCCGACATCTTCTGATTTTCTGCCTGCAACGCAGCAATGATCGCCTTCAAGGCGGCAGGATCATTGGGCAGTGGCGTGGTCGTTCCGGACATGGCGATGGATACCATATCCTCCTGTCGAACGCTACAAAAAGACGCAATTACAAAAGGATAAATCAGCCGACCCGGGCCGGTGGCGCCCCCCAATCCGGCCGCCTCCAGTCAATTCCCTCCCACAACATGGCCAGCTGCGCCGATGTCAGACGCGCAGTCCCGTCCTTGCCGCTTGGCCAGGGAAAGCGCCCGCGTTCCAGCACCTTGTAGTAAAGGCAGAAGCCTTGGCCGTCCCAATACAAGAGCTTCAATCTGTCGCCACGCCGACCGCGGAACGCAAACACCGCCCCGCCTGCCGGCTTCTGGCGCAACTGATCCTGTGCCAGGGCCGCCAAACCCTCGATGCCCTTGCGCATGTCGGTCACCCCGCAGGCCAGATAAACCCGGACACCGGTGCCGGGCCCGATCATGCCGCCTCCACCACCCGGATCAACCGCGTCAGCGCAGCCGTATCCAGCATCGGGTCGAAGCGCAGGCTACGGCCATTGGCCAGCTGAAGCTCGATCAGGGCGGAGCGCTGCGGCGCCGGATCTCCAGCCGATGGATGCGCCGCCAATTCGGCGGGCGCGCTCAATTCCACCGGCAAGAACAGGGCCTCCGGGAAAGCAGCCCCTTCTTCTTCAGCTCATGCCGCCAGGCATAGAGCTGCTGTCGGGTCACCTCGTGGCGCTGCGCCACTTGCGTCACCGTCGTGCCCTCCACCCCGACTGACAGCACGATCCCGAGCTTCTCCTCGTCGCTCCAGCGACGACGCCGTTCCAGACCCAGAATGTCACCACGCATCAAAAGCCCCGCATAATACCAACGGCATTATCCACTGACCTGCGCCCAATCGCGTGAGGTGATTGAAGCGACGCGTTCCGGCATTGCGAGGAGGGTGTTCCAGGCATCGCAGCAGACGTCGACAATGGCGTCGTAGCTGTCGAAGACCCGGTTCGCGAGGGTGTTCTGACGGAGGAACTGCCAGAGGTTCTCGACCGGGTTCAGTTCCGGACTGTAAGGTGGCAGTGGCAGCAGGCTGATGTTGGGCGGGATGATGAGGTCTGTGGAGCTGTGCCAGCCGGCGCCATCGAGAACAAGGAGCGCGTGTGCACCGGGCGATACCTGCCCGCTGATTTCGGCCAGGTGGGCGTTCATCGCCTCCGTGTTCGCGTAGGGCATGACGAGCGCCGCACCGATCCTGCGGGCCGGGCAGACCGCCCCGAAGATGTAGGCCCAGGCGTAGCGGCAGTCTTTTGGCGCCCGCGGGCGTGTGCCCTTTCTCGCCCACACGCGTGTCAATGTTCCCTGCTGGCCCACCCTGGCCTCATCTTGGAACCAAATCTCCAAGGGCTTTCCTTGCGCTTCGTTAGGCAAGGCTGCGCGCGCCAGTTCGGCAAAGTTTTTTATATACCGCTTGCGCTTCGCCATCGGCCTGCGGATGGCGCGGCCGGACTGAGAGACGCGCAAAGCCGAGCCGGTGAAGGATCGCGCTCATGGTCCTCTCCGCCACGCGAATGCCAAACCGCTGGTCAACCACGTTGCAGAGGTCAATCCGACGCCAACGCACGACCTTATCCGTCGACGGGTCAGGCCCCGTTTCGACGATCACGGCAAGTTCGCGCATCTGCTCGGCGCTGAGCCGCGCTGGCCGCCCGGAAAGCGGCCGATCGACAAGGCCGGCCAGCCCTTCGGCATTGTAACGATGAACCCAGTCACGCAGCGTCTGCCGATCCATACCGCAGCTTTGTGCCGCTTCCGTCCGGCTTCGCCCGTCAAGCACATGCGCCAGCGCAAGCATCCGGCGCGACGCTCGCGCGTCCTTCACTTGAGCCGCCTCCCGCCGCAGATCCGATGCTGAAAGGTCCGTGCGTGTGATGCCCACTGCCATCCTGATCCTCCTCCGCCTTGCAAGGGAGTGAATCAGAGGTCGGCCGCAAAGCAAACCATCTTCAGAGTCGATGGTTCATGCCGCTGGTATAAGACACGTCGTTAACGACGTCGCTATGCACGTGTCTTAGCCGATCACCCCCACGCTCAGGCAGGCGGTGGAAATCGGGTGGTTACGTTCTCCCAGGGCACCAATTCTATAAGCCGCTTTCGGTTGAGAAGCCCGCCTGCCGTCGATCCATGTAAGTTACGCGAAGTGTCTGGACTTGATCCGCGATGCGGCCAGATGATTGGAGTGCTTAAAACCGCCTCTCGGCTGGCATTACGCAAGGTTTGGCTGCCGACGCACCCGAGCCTGCTTCGTCTGGTTCTTTTGGTTCAGTGGGCAGGGTGAAGGGATAAAAGTGGCATACGCCCCCGGCATAGAGAGCGCCTATTCCGCCGTGATAGAGCATTTTCCGCACCGCGAACTTGCCATCCGCCGATTGCTGCAGAACGACGAAGTGTTCCATGAAATGTGCGAGGAACTGTCCGATGCAAAGGCTGCACTTGCCAAGCTCAGCCAATCCCACGAGGCGGCGCTCGAAGCGAGACGTGCCGAGTGGCACGATCTTGTCGGGCGGCTAGTCGCCGAACTGATGACGGTTCTCTACATGGGGCTGCTGCGTCAAGTCTGTTTTTCGGCCTTGTGCGCGACGATAGCGGTCTGCGGGTCCTGGTTCTCTTCGGCGTCAGCACGCGGGCCGCGCCACTATCCCGGTCTTTCCACATTCCGAACCTTCTGGGCGGCGCACTGTATCAAACGCAGCTTGTGCTGCAACCAACGGTCCCGCGCTCATCCCTCGGGTTCGACCTCTGCCGCACTCGGCTTGGCCGAAAGTTGTTTCCCGACCTCAGGCCGGGCGAAGCGATCCTCCCTTTTCCGCGTCGAAGTGGCTTTCGTCTTTCCACAGGCGCAGCAACAGACAAGCGAGCTTGCGTGCTACCGCCACGCGGGCTTTCTTCGCGCCGACGCGCCGCATCAAGCCGAGCCCCCAGCTTTTGAGCGGACTGGTTCCGCTCCAGCTCGTCAGCAGGCAGTTGGCGGCTTCGTAAAGATAGTGCCGCGCTACCCCATCGCCTTGCCGGCTGATCGTGCCGGACACATCCTTTTCTCCGGATTGGTACCGCTTTGGCGTCAGCCCGAGATATCCTCCCACATCACGTGTGCGTCGGAACCGCCCGGGATCCTCGATCGCCGCCACAAAGGCCAGCGCCGTAACCGGGCCCACCCCTGGGACCGACATCAGCCGCCGGCATGTCTCGGAGCGCTGCGTGAGAGCTCGCACTTGGCGATCCAAGGCGGCAATCTGCATCTCGATGGCCGCCAGCGCCTCTAACAACGCGTTGACGCATGCATAAAGCAGATCATCCTGGCAGACCGCTGATCGTGCCGCCTCGTCGAACCGTTTTGTGCCCTGCCGTGAGGCCAGCCTGATCCTGAAGGGACGCAAGAGGCCCCGGATCTGACCAAAAAATGTTCGCTTGTTCCGAACCAGCTAATCGCGCGCTGACAACAGCGCCTTGATCCGATGGCTGTCCTCCGACTTGACGAAAACTTCCGTGTACCAGCTCGTGCGGAGCATCTCTGCCAAGGCCCGCGCATCCGCAACATCAGTCTTCATCACACGTGCCTTCAAGGCATCTGCCGCACGACGGGCATCCATCACCACCACCGGCAAACCAAGGGCTTTCAGGCCTCGGGCCAGCCAAGGCGTCGTCGAGCCTGTCTCCAGACCAACTCGCTCCAGAGAACCGCGCCAACGGTCCAGGGCCTCACCAATCATTCCGGGATGTGTGTCCGAACTTCCCCGCCAGACAACCCGTCCATCGGCGTCAAGAACGCAGATTGCCGTGCGTTTGAGGCTCACATCCAGTCCAACATAATACCCCATCGCTGCTCTCCTTTCAGGGTTAACCGCCTCAAGCATCGAAGCTCAGCGGCGGAGCAGCAACCGATCATGTATGGGATGTATCAGGTCTTGAACGTCGAGTTCCTGCGCCAGCGCGAACAAGACCCTTTCGCCCTTGAGTCGCCGGATGGCTCGCCGCCAGAGGGTTCGTAGGAGCACTGCGTTTCGCAGCCCGAAGTTCAGGCGTAGCTCCGGGTCCCGAAGATTGCTGAGCCGACGCGCACATGGGTCGCGCCCTCGGCGATGGCCGTCTCGAAGTCCGCGCTCATGCCCATGGAGAGGTTGGGTAGACCATGGTCCGCCGCCAAGGCGCCCAGCAGGCGGAAATGAGGCAGGGGATCCGCCCCCTCGGGCGGGATGCACATCAAGCCCTGGGGCGACAGACCCAAGTCGCGGCAAGAGGCCAGGAAGACCGGCAATTCGTCGGCCAGGATCCCGGCCTTTTGCGGCTCATCCCCGGTATTGACCTGGATGAACAGTTGCGGGCTGCGGCCTTGCTGCTCGATCTGGGGGGCAAGCTTGCGGGCCAGGCTCATGCGGTCCAACGTGTGGATGGCGTCGAACAGTTCGACTGCGGCCTTGGCCTTGTTGGATTGCAGGGGGCCGATCATGTGCAGATCAACATTGGGGTAACGGGCGCGCCAGTCGGGCCACTTTCCCAGTGCCTCTTGCACGTAGTTTTCGCCAAAGACGCGCTGCCCTGCCTCCAGCACTGCGATCACATGGTCTTGCGGCTGCACCTTGCTGACCGCGATCAGCGTGACGCTGCCCGGCGCGCGTCCGGCCCGTTCTTCGGCCGCAGCAATGCGGCGCTTGATGTCATCCAGTCCCATGATGCAACAAGACAAAAAGAAAAGAGCGGGCGCAAGGCCCGCTCTCAAGTTTGACGGCTGATCCGGGGATCAGAAGTCGAAGCGCACGCCCATGTCGGCGGTCACGCGCTCTTGGTAGTCGCGCTGCAGCGAGGCGCCCAGACGAGCACCGCCCAGGTCGTAGTTGACGCCGATACCGAACGAATTGTCGGTTTCCTTCTGCGTCCAGTCGCCGCTGTTGTTGGCGATATAGGCTTCGATGTTGGTCAGACCATCGGCCAGCGTGTAGTCACCATAAAGGGTGATGGTGTTGCCGAAGTCGTCAATAACGTTCGGATTGGTTGGATCACCGCTGACTGCACCGGTGATGCTGCCTGCGTCGCCATTGTCGATCCAGTTCAAGCCAATGCGGGCGTTTTCCATGACGGCATAACGAGCACCGACGAAATAAACATCGTGATCATCGACGCCAGCGCCGTTCAGAGACGCACCGGCTTCCAACTCCAGACGCTCATTCCAAGCATACTGAACCAGGATGCTGAACTCTTCTTTGGCGTTGAATTCTTCATCTTCATCGGTATCCGGATCATCGGCAATGAAGTCTTCGTTCAGGCCGGTCTGGTCGGGGTCGATGTACGAGGCGCGAATGGTGAAATCGTCCAGCGAGTATTTTGCTGCGATACCCAAGCGGTCATCATCGCTGTAAGGCGAGGTTTCATAAGCGAAGAAAGCACCCAAGGCGTTGCCGCCGACCGAGCGGTCGAAAGCGCCGAGTTCGGAGCCATAGATTAGCCCAGAGGAGTCAAGGGCGGTATCGACGTTTCCGACCTCGACAGTCAGGCCGCTGCTGGTCACGTATAGCTTGCCAGCATTAAGAACGCCGTTGTCACCACGACTGCTATTGCCTTGGTCCCACTGAATGCGGAAGCGGGCACCGAAGTCCACGCCCTGGTCGGTCGAGGTTGCGGCGTCGATGTTCATCCGCAGGCGTGAGATGACCTGGGTTTCGTTGCCCTCGCCAAGCACGGGGTCAAAGCTGTTCAGAACGCCGTCTTCGTAGTATTGCACGCCGGTCCGGCCATAACCCGAGATGGTCACGTCGGCAGCAGCGACACCGGCCGTCAGGACCAGTGCGGTGGAGGCGATAAGAGCCTTTTTCATGTCAAGTTCCCTCTTGTCTCTCTGATGCCCAAACCGGCATTACCGCCTTGGGTATGCTGCTTGTTTCCCCTGTCCTTCCCCGTGATGCAACGGAATCGCGCGCCTGTCCTGGCCACGGCGGTTTCTGTGATGCACAAGGGCCACACCTTTGCGTGACCAACGGAACCTGCGCATTCTGGCCTGCGGGCCAAGGCGCTTGTGGGGCGGGGGTGATCCGGGCTAAAGCTGGCCCTGACGCGAAAAACGAGGGACCGCATGAAAACCGCACACGCCGCGCGCTTGGTGATCGCAGGGCTTCTTTGCGGGGGATTAGCTGCATGTGGGGGTGGCGGACCAAATGCCGGACCGCAAGAGAGCGCCGACATGCGCCCCGAGGTGCGGCGCACGACGATCTGGGATGTCTTTGAAGGATCCGAGAACCCGAACACCACCGTCGGCGTGAACAAGTACCTGTGGAACGCCAGCCTCGAAGTGCTGAACTTCCTGCCCGTGCAGACGGTCGATCCCTTTACCGGCGTGATCCAGACCGGATATGGCACGCCCCCCGGCGGCGGGCGGTCCTATCGCGCGACGATCAAGATCGCCGATCCGGCACTGGACGCGCGCAGCCTTAAGCTGTCGTTGCAAGGCCCCGGCAGCGCGGCAATCGAGCCGGGCACCGTGCGCGCCGTGGAAGACGCGATCCTGACCCGCGCGCGGCAGTTGCGCATCCAGGACGGGCGGCTGTAGAGGCCGGGCAGCGCCCACTGGACCCGCCAAGTCGCGCCGTATAAACCCGGCGCGACGAATGACGCCAAAGGTCCGCACCATGCCTTATGATCCCTCCAGCAGCGAATCCCGGTGGCAGCAGGCCTGGGCCGACGCCGGCAGCTTCACCGCGACCCGCGACGAGCGGCCGAAATACTATGTGCTGGAAATGTTCCCCTATCCGTCGGGGCGCATCCACATGGGCCATGTGCGCAACTACACGATGGGCGACGTGGTGGCACGCTTCAAGCGTGCGCAGGGGTTCAGCGTGCTGCACCCGATGGGCTGGGACGCCTTCGGGATGCCTGCGGAAAACGCCGCGATGGAACAGGGCGGCCATCCGCGCGACTGGACCTATGCCAACATCGCCACGATGAAGAAGCAGTTGAAGCCGTTGGGCCTGTCGATCGACTGGTCCCGCGAATTCGCCACCTGCGACGACGATTACGTCCACCAGCAACAGGCGATGTTCCTGGATATGCTGGAGGCCGGATTGATCACCCGCAAGTCGGCCCAGGTGAACTGGGATCCGGTGGACATGACGGTGCTGGCCAACGAGCAGGTGATCGACGGCAAGGGCTGGCGGTCGGGCGCCCCGGTTGAGCGGCGCGAGCTGACGCAGTGGTTCTTCCGCATCTCGGAGTATTCCGAGGAGTTGCTGGCGGCCCTGGACGGGCTGACCGGCTGGCCGGAAAAGGTGCGGCTGATGCAGTCGAACTGGATCGGCAAGTCGCGCGGGCTGCAGTTCCGGTTCGAAACGGTGGACGCCCCCGAGGAATTCGCCGCGATCGAGGTTTATACCACCCGCCCCGACACGCTGATGGGCGCCAGCTTCGTGGCGCTGTCGCCCGATCATCCGCTGGTCAAGGATCTGGCCGCCGCCGATCCCAAGGTCGCGGCCTTTGTCGAGGAATGCCGCCGCATCGGCACGACCGAGGAAGCCATCGAAACCGCGCCCAAGCTGGGCTTCGACACCGGCCTGACTGTCAAACATCCGCTGGACGAAGGCTGGCACCTGCCGATCTGGATCGGAAATTTTGTGCTGATGGATTACGGCACCGGCGCGATCTTCGGATCGCCCGCCCATGACGAGCGCGACCACGAATTCGCCACGAAATACGGGCTGCCGATCCGCGCGACCTTCGGCGAACGCGGCATGACGCTGGACCAGGCCGACGCGATGGTCGCCAAGGCGCCCTATGTGCCGCTGAAATCCGAAACCGTCACCTATGTGCGCGGCTTCAGCGGCGCGGCCGACCAGACCGGAGAGGCCGCAGTGGACGCGGCCATCGCCCATGCCGAGGCCAATGGCTATGGCGAGGGGGTGACCAAGTTCCGCCTGCGGGACTGGGGCATTTCCCGCCAGCGATACTGGGGCTGCCCGATCCCTGTCCTGCATTGCGACCGCTGCGGCACGGTGCCCGAGGCCAAGGAGAACCTGCCCGTCCTGCTGCCCCAGGATGTCACCTTCGATGTGCCCGGCAACCCGCTGGACCGCCACCCGAGCTGGCGCAAGGCCACCTGCCCGAAATGCGGGGGCGCGGCGCGGCGCGAGACGGACACGATGGACACCTTCGTCGACTCGTCCTGGTATTACGCGCGCTTCACCAGCCCCCATGCGTCGACGCCCACCGACCGGGCCGACGCCGATTACTGGATGAACGTGGACCAGTATATCGGCGGGATCGAACACGCGATCCTGCACCTGCTGTATTCGCGCTTCTTCGCCCGCGCGATGGTCAAGACCGGGCATCTGCCGGAAAGCGCGAAGGAGCCTTTCGATGCGCTGTTCACGCAAGGGATGGTGACGCACGAGATCTACAAGACGAGTGACGAGCGCGGCCGTCCGGTCTATCACCTGCCCGAGGACGTGACGGACGGCAAGCTGGCCGACGGCACCGAGGTCGAGATCATCCCCTCCGCCAAGATGTCGAAGTCCAAGAAGAACGTCGTCGATCCGGTCAACATCGTGCAAAGCTTCGGCGCCGATACCGCCCGCTGGTTCATGCTGTCCGACAGCCCGCCCGAACGCGACGTGGAATGGACCGCCGCCGGGGCCGAGGCTGCCAACAAGTTCCTGGGCCGTGTCTGGCGTCTGGCCGACGAGGCGGGCGACGGCGGGGACGATCCCGACCTGACCCGCGCCGCGCATCGGGCGATCAACGACGTGACCAAGGCCATCGAGGGCTTTGCCTTCAACAAGGCGGTCGCCAAGATCTATGAACTGGCCAATGCCGTCGGCAAGTCGAAGGCCGGCGGCGAGGCCCGCCACGCCACCTTGCGGATCATGGCGCAGCTGATGGGGCCGATGGTGCCGCACCTGGCCGAAGATGTCTGGGCGATGGCGGGCGGGCAGGGTCTGCTGGTCGATGCGCCCTGGCCCAAGGCGGATCCGGCCATGCTGGAGGACGATACGGTCACCCTGCCGATCCAGATCAACGGCAAGCGTCGGGCCGAGATCAGCGTCGCCAAGGACATGCCCAAGGACCAGATCGAGGCGCTGGTGCTGGCCGACGAAACCGTGCGCAAGTTCCTGGAAGGCGCGGCGCCGAAAAAGCTGATCGTCGTGCCGGGGCGGATCGTCAATGTGGTCGCCTGACCTGAACCGCCGCGCAGCCCTGCTGGGGCTGCTGGCGGTGTCTGCCTGCGGGCTGACGCCGGTCTATGGCCCGAACGGGGCAGGCCAGCGGCTGTTCGGCAAGGTCCGCCCGCGTGACCCCGAGACCTATCAGGATTTCGCCTTCAACCGCCGCTTGGGCGAGCGGCTGGGCGGCGAGGGGACGGATTACGACCTGGATTACCGCATCACTGTGGGCGTGGTCCCGCAGGCGATCACCACGGACGAGGTCACGAACCGCTATTCGTTGAACGGGACGGCGGATTTCGTGCTGACCGACCGCGCCGGGCGGGTCATGGCGCAGGGACGGGTCAGCAACTTCACCTCTTATTCCACCACCGGCACCACCATCGCCACGCTGTCCGCCGAGGGCGACGCCCGGTCCCGGCTGGCCGAGATGCTGGCCGATCAGGTTGTCACGCGTTTGCTGGCGGCATCCGCGCAACTGCCGGAATGACGAGCGAATGATCCTGAAGGGCGCTGAAATCGCGCGCTATCTGGCGCGGCCCGATCCGTCGCGCCCGGCACTGCTGATCTATGGTCAGGACGCGATGCGCGTGGCGATGAAGCGGGCCGAGGCGGTCAAGGCCCTGGTGGGCGAAAAGGCAGACGAGGAGATGCGCCTGACCCGCCTGCCCGGCGCAAGCCTGCGCAAGGATCCCGCGCAACTGCTGGACGCGGTCAAGGAGGTGGGCTTTTTCCCCGGACCGCGCGTGGTACTCGTCGAGGATACGCCGGATGCCGCCGCCAATGCGGTGCGCGCAGCCCTGCTGGACTGGAATCCGGGCGACGCGGCGATGGTGGTGACGGCGGGGGCCTTGGGCAAGTCGTCCGCCCTACGAAAGCTGTTCGAACCGCACCCGACCGCCGTGACCGCGCCCATCTATGACGACCCGCCGGGCGAGGACGAGGTCGCGCGGTGGATGGCGGATGCCGGGTTGCGCCAGGTGCCGCCCGCCGCAATGAAGGAGATGATGGTGCTGGCCCGCGCATTGGATCCGGGTGACCTGCGCCAGACGATCGAGAAGATCGGGCTTTACAAGCACGGCGACCCCGTCCCCCTTGCGGTCGAGGAAATCGCCCTCATGGCCCCTGCCACCATCGAGGCGGATCTGGACGAGTTGATCCACATCGTCGCCGAACGCCGTGAAGCCGAGTTCGGGGCGATGATGCGCCGGATCGAGGGGCAGGGCATCAATCCGGTGACGCTGTGCATTGCCGCCTTGCGCCATTTTCGCGTCCTGCACGGGGCCGCCGCCGATCCCGCCGGGCCGGGCGTGGCCTTGTCGCGGGCGCGCCCGCCGGTCTTTGGCCCGCGCCGCGACCGGATGGCCCGGCAAGCGCAGGCTTGGGGCATGGGGCCGCTGGAGGAAGCAGTGCAGTCGCTGCTGGATTGCGACCTGACGTTGCGCAGTTCGACCCGCGCGCCGCAGATGGCCCTGGTCGAACGCGCGCTGATCCGGCTGACGATGACACCCCGGGGACGGCGGTGACGGAAACCGTCGATGCGCTGGTCATCGGCGCAGGACCGGCCGGGCTGATGGCGGCAGAAGCCCTGATGGCGCCAGGCCGCACCGTGGTGGTGGCCGAAGCGATGCCCACGCCCGCGCGCAAGTTCCTGATGGCAGGAAAATCCGGGCTGAACCTGACAAAGGACGAGCCGTTCGAGGCGTTTGCGCAAAGGTTCAGGGTCGGCACCGGGGCGCTGCCCCGGACCCCGAGATATTTGCATGAAGAAGAAAGCCGGTTCGGCCCTGCCGAGGTGATGGCCTGGGCGCGGGGGTTGGGGATAGAGCTGTTCACCGGGTCAACGGGCCGGGTGTTTCCGGTGGGGATGAAGGCCTCGCCGCTGCTTCGGGCCTGGCTTTCACGGCTGCGCGGGGGCGGGGTCGATCTGCGGACCCGCTGGCGGTGGATCGGCGAGGGCTTCCGGTTCCAGACACCGGACGGGCTGCGGGTTATCCAGCCGCGCGTGGCCGTACTGGCGCTTGGGGGGGCGAGTTGGCCCCGGCTGGGATCGGACGGGGCTTGGGTGCCGTGGTTGCGGGCGGCAGGGGTGGGCGTGGCGCCGTTCCGGCCTGCGAACATGGGGTTTCGCGTGGCCTGGTCCCCGCCCATGGCACGGCATTCCGGGGCGGCGGTCAAGGGCACCGCAGTGACAGCGGGCGATCTGGTCAGCCGGGGCGAATGGATCGTCGGCAGACAGGGGATCGAGGGCGGCGGGATCTATGAGGTCTCGGCCGCGCTGCGGGAGGGTGCGTCGGGTCATGTGGATTTGGCGCCGGACCTGGATCATGGGACGCTGGCGGCGCGATTCTTCCGGCCCAAGGGAAAGCTGTCACTGGGCAACTGGCTGCGCCGGGTGCTGGACGATCCGGTCAAGGTCGCGCTGCTGCTGGAATGGGGCAAGCCCTTGCCTGCGGATCCCGCGGGATGGGCGGTGCGGACCAAGGCCTTGCCCATGCGTCACGAAGGGCCGATGGGGATCGAGACCGCGATTTCCTCTGCGGGGGGCGTCATGTGGGATTCGCTGGACCCCGGTCAGGAACTGCGCGCCCTGCCCAATGTCTTTGTCGCGGGCGAGATGCTAGACTGGGAAGCGCCGACCGGCGGCTATCTTCTGACCGCCTGCCTGGGCAGCGGGTTGCACGCGGGACGGGCAGCCGCGTCGCGGCTTGCGACCGGAACAGCCCCTGATCCTGTCCGCGCTTGATGGGACAGGAAGCATGACCCATGCTGGACCCATGGGAGGAAACCACCGATCCAAGGAAAGGGTTTCCGATGGCCTATACGATCACCCATTTCGCACCCGAAACGCGCAGCCGCATCGACGCCTTCTTCAACCGTTTCGGCTAAGGCGTGAACGCCTATCTGGAAGCGTGGGCGCGGTCCGCGCAGATCGAGGCGCTTGAGGCGAAATCCGATGGTGAACTGGCCCGGATCGGCCTGACCCGCGACCGGATCCTGGCCCATGTGTTCCGCGACACCTACTGGCTCTGACCGGCGCTAGTCCTTCCAGTCGATGACCACCTGCGTCTGGGTGACGATGGCGGCGGTCTTGCCGTCGCCCCGGGTGATGGTGGTCTGCCAGATCTGGGTAGTCCGCCCGATATGCAGGGGCAGGCTGACGGCACGGGCCGTATCGCCCAGCCGGATCGGGCGCAGGAAGTTGGTCTTGCTTTCCAGCGTGGTCGTGGTCTTGCCCTCGGGCAGGTTCAGGAAGGTGCCGGTGCCGCCTGCATTGTCGGCTAGGCCCATGATCGCACCGCCATGCAGCACGCCGTTGCGGTTGGCCAGCGCCTGCGTCACCGGCATCTCGAATTCGACCCGCTCGGGCGTGGCACTGACCAGCCGCGCGCCGATGTGAATGGCGAATTCCGGCTGGTCGTCGGCATCGCGCCTGGTGTGGTCGTCGTTCATGGAGGTTCCCTTCCGCTGCCCGGCCATATCAACCGGACAGGCGGCCAAGGGCAAGCGCGCTCAGGCCTTTCGGCAGGACAACAGTTGCGCGCGATACATCTGCGCCCGCTGCCCGACCTGGGCTGCCACCCGCACCAGCCAGGGCTTGCCCAGATAGGACTGGCGCGCAAATCCCGACCGGCCCTCGTGATAGGCCAGGTATTGCCCCGTCGCGTCCCATTTCGAAATACCGAGGCGGCGGGTGGAGTTGTGCATGTACCAGCCCATGAAATCGGTGGCATGGCGGATGTTGTCGCGCTTGGCGCGGCGATTGCCGGTTTCCTTCTGGTATTCCTCCCATGTCCCGTCCAGGGCTTGGGAATAGCCGAAGGCACTGGACTGGCGGCCGATGGGAATCACCCCGAGCGCGTATTGATGCGGGGTCCGGGCGTCGCCGATGAACTTCGATTCCTGGTGGATCGCCGCCATCTGCACATGGATGGGAATGCCCCATTTGCGTTCAGTGGCCTTCATCGCCCGGTAATAGGCGGGCCGTTCGGCCACGATGGCGCAGGCGTTGTCCAACTGGCGCGGCGCCGAGTAATTGTTGCCGCCGCCGCATGACGCGACCAGCCCGACAATCGCGAGTTTCAGAAGCCTGTTCATCCTGCCCTCTTGTCGTTTTGGGGCGATCTTACGGAAAATCACGACGGGGTGAAATCACAAAGCCGGAAGATCAGACCGACAGCACGGCCTGCACCGCCCTTTGCCAAGCGGAGTATCGCCGATCCCGGTCCTTGTCCGTCATCTGCGGCTCGAAGCGGCGGTCAAGCTGCCATGCCTTTGCGTATTCGTCGGGCGAGGGGCACAGGTCCGCACGATATCCCGCCAGCCAGGCGGCACCTTGGGCCGTGGTTTCGGTATTCGCGGGCCGGTCCACCGGCGCCCCCAGGATGTCGGCCAGGAACTGCATGGCCGGTTCGCTGGCGGTCATGCCGCCATCGACGCGCAGCACCGCATCCCCCGCCTGGGGCCAGTCGGCCTGCATCGCCTGCAACAGGTCCCGGGTCTGAAAACCGACGCTCTCCAGAGCTGCGCGGGCAAATTCGGCAGGGCCGGTGTTGCGGGTCAGGCCAAAGACCGCGCCCCGCGCATTGGGTGCCCAATGCGGAGCGCCAAGTCCGGTAAAGGCCGGGACCATGATGATTGCCTGGCTGTTGTCGGCCGTTTCGGACAGCGGCTGCGTTTCCTTGGCCTCGCGGATCAGTTTCAGCCCGTCGCGCAGCCATTGCACCACCGCCCCCGCGATGAAGATCGACCCTTCCAGGGCAAAGGTGGTCCTGCCGTCCAGGCGATAGGCGATGGTGGTCAGCAACCGGTTCTGCGACCGGACCGCCTGGTCGCCGGTGTTCAAAAGCGCAAAACAGCCGGTGCCATAGGTTGCCTTCATCATCCCCGGCTGAAAGCAGGCCTGTCCGACGGTCGCGGCCTGCTGGTCGCCCGCGACCCCGGCGATGGGGATTTCGCGGCCGAACAGGTCGGGGCGCGTGGTGCCGAAGTCATCGGCGCTGTCCTTGACCTCGGGCAGCAGTTCGGGGGGGATGCCGAACAGGCGGCACATCTCGTCGGACCAGCAGCCCTTGCGGATGTCGTACAGCAGGGTGCGGCTGGCATTGGTGGCATCGGTGACATGGGATCGCCCGCCGGTCAGCTTCCAGATCAGGAAGCTGTCGATGGTGCCGAAGGCCAGCTCGCCCGCCGTGGCGCGGTCGCGGGCACCGTCCACATGATCCAGAAGCCAGGCGATCTTGGTCGCGCTGAAATAGGGATCCAGCAACAAGCCGGTGGTGTCCGTGACCTGATCCTCGGCCCCGTCGTTGCGCAGCCGGTCGCAGATGTCGGCGGTGCGGCGGTCCTGCCAGACGATGGCGCGATGGATGGGCTGGCCGGTCTGGCGGTCCCAGATCACCACGGTTTCGCGCTGGTTGGTGATGCCGATGGCGTCGATCCGGGCGGCGCCTGCCTTTTCGATGGCGGCGCGGGCGGTTCCGGCGCTGCTGGTCCAGATGTCGTTCGGGTCGTGTTCGACCCAGCCCGAATGGGGAAAATGCTGCGGAAACTCGTGCTGGGCCGTGGCCTGCACCTGCAAGTCGTCGTTGAAGACGACCGCGCGCGACGACGTCGTTCCCTGATCCATTGCCAGAATCGTCATGTATCGTCCCCTTTCATCAGCGCGCCGATGGCAGCCAGATCGGCCGCCCCCTTGTCGGTCAGCAATCGTTCCAGTGATTCGTAATGGCGCAGCACCGCCTGGCCAGTCGCCGTGATCCTGGCCCCGCCGCCGCCCGTGCCGCCCCGGCTGCTGTCCACCAGCGGCAGGGCAAAGGCCCCATTCATCTCCTCGACCAGGGACCAGGCGCGCTTATAGCTCATCCCCATCTGCCGCCCGGCGGCCGAGATGGAGCCGTGCTGCCCGATCAGATGCAAAAGCTGCGCCTTGCCCGGTCCCAGCACCAGCGGCACATCATATTCCAGCCGCAGCTTGATCCGGGGGCCGTCCCTATCCATCGCGATTCGGTTCCTGCGTTTCGAACAGGTTAGCCGCGGTCCCCCTGCGACGCCACGGCGGGCTTGGCGTACGGGACAAGCCCGGCCTATGCTGGCGATGCAACCAAGGGAAGGGTTCATCATGTCCACGGAAATCGTCATCCTGTCCGGTGCGCGCACCGCCATCGGCACCTTCGGCGGCAGCCTTGCCGCCATTCCGCCCATCGACCTGGCGGCAACCGTGACCCGCGCGGCGATGGAACGGGCGGGGGTGTCCCCCGACCAGATCAGGCAGGTGGTGTTCGGCCATGTGATCAACACCGAACCGCGCGATATGTATCTGAGCCGCGTGGCGATGCTGAATGCGGGCATTCCCGACACCACGCCTGCCATGAACGTGAACCGGCTTTGCGGTTCGGGCGCGCAGGCCATCGTGTCGGCCGCGCAGGCGCTGATGCTGGGAGATGCGGATTTCGCCGTCGCGGGCGGTGCCGAAAGCATGAGCCGCGCACCCTATGCCGTCAGTTCCGCGCGCTTTGGCGCCAAGATGGGCGACCAGAAGATGATGGATATGATGACCGGCGCACTGACCTGCCCGATGGGCACCGGCCACATGGGGGTGACGGCCGAAAACGTGGCCGCCGAACACGAGATCAGCCGCCAGGCGCAGGACGAGTTCGCGATGGAATCGCAGCGTCGGGCGGCTGCGGCCATCGCGGCGGGGCATTTCAAGGACCAGATCGTTCCGGTCGAGGTCAAAGGCCGCAAGGGGCCGACGATCTTTGACACCGACGAGCATCCCAAGGAAAGCACCCTGGACAAGCTGGCG
The DNA here is from genome assembly GCF_021491915.1 of Paracoccus everestensis. Classification (NCBI taxonomy): domain Bacteria; kingdom Pseudomonadati; phylum Pseudomonadota; class Alphaproteobacteria; order Rhodobacterales; family Paracoccaceae; genus Paracoccus; species Paracoccus everestensis. The sequence continues at coordinate 271,331 of NZ_CP090836.1, forward strand.
GCGCTGAAGACGGTGTTCCAGAAGGACGGCACCGTCACGGCGGGCAATGCCAGCGGCATCAACGACGGCGCGGCGGCCCTGGTGCTGGCGCGGGCGGATGCCGCGCAGGCGGCGGGCTTGACACCGCGCGCGCGGATTTTGGGCTATGCGGTGGCGGGCGTGCGGCCCGAGGTGATGGGCATCGGGCCGATCCCGGCCGTGCAGATGCTGTTGGAAAAGACCGGCCTGTCCGTCGGCGATTTCGACGTGATCGAATCGAACGAGGCCTTTGCGGCCCAGGCCCTGGCGGTGAACAAGGGGCTGGGGCTGGACCCGGCCCGGGTGAATCCGAACGGCGGGGCCATTGCACTGGGCCATCCGGTCGGTGCCACGGGGGCGATCATCACCGTCAAGGCGCTGTATGAACTGGAGCGTACGGGCGGCAAGCGCGGGCTGATCACCATGTGCATCGGCGGCGGGCAGGGCATCGCGCTTGCCATCGAACTGATGTGAGCCTCAGGCGACCTGCGCCCGCGCAGGTTGCCGCGACAGGCGCAGCGCCGCGATCCCCGCCAGGATGATCACGACGCTGCCGATGATCGTCCAGCGGTCGGGCGTTTCGCCAAAGATGGCGACGCCCGCGACCATCGCGAAGATCAGGCGGGTATAGCGGAAGGGCGTCACCGCGCCGACCTCGCCTGTGCGCATCGCCACCGTCAGGAAGGTATAGGCGCAGACCCCGGCCGCCGCTGCCGCCAGAAGGCCCGCCCAGGTCGCGCCGTCCGGCGCAGCCATCGGGCCGCCAAAGGGCAGGACGATCAGCCCGGCCACGATCAGCATGGAAAAGCCCACGACGCCCAACTGCCGGAAGGACAGCGAAACCGGGGCCGCGCGGGTCGCAAGATCGCGCCCGGCAAACCCCAGCATCGCCATGATCGCCAGCAGCGACAATGCCCCGAAGCCTTCGGTCCCCGGCCGCAGGATCAGCAGGACGCCCCCGAAACCCAGGGCCACCGCCAGCCAGCGGCGCGGGCCGATGCTTTCGCCAAACAGCACGGCGGCGCCCACCATCACCACCAGCGGCGTCGCCTGCAGGATCGCGGATGCCGTGGACAAGGGCGTCAGCGCAATGGCCAGCATATAGAACAGCCGGCCAGTCACCTCGGACAGGGACCGCAGGATCATGGGGCGGCCCAGCATGGCGCGGGTCAGCGGCGCCTCTCCTGCCATCAGGGCAAGGGCCGCGAAAGTCATGGTGCCCAGGACGCCAAAGGTGATCAGCACCTGGCCTGGCGGCAGGCTGACCGCCGCGATCTTGAGCAGCGAATCCTCGACCGCGAAGCCTGCCATGGACAGCACCATGAAGACGGCGCCCCGCCTGTTGAAGGCGGCGCCATGGCGTGCGTGGGGATGAGACATGGCAAGCCCTTGGATGTGACGCGAACGGGGCCAGCAGTCCCCTATTTGGGCGTCCAAGGCAAGGCGAACGGCCAAAAGGAACGGGCCGCCCTAGATCAAGGCGGCCCGCGAGATCCACGGAGATGGTCCGGTTAGGGATGGGTAAGCATCCGGTCCCAACCAGGGTTTACGACCCTCGGGGCTGCCCTTAGGTCACGGCCCCCCTGACTGTTCCGACACCTCTCTCCAATATCACTCTCGACACTGGACCACCTCCTTTCAATGTGTTGCCGTTATAAGGGAAAGGGTGCCACAGATCGGGAGGGTGTCAATCAGATTGTTCGTTCGGTCCGCAACAAATTGCGGACAATAAGACGGAAAGGCACAAGAGCAAGTATGGCCAGACTCATCTTGACCATCCAGTCGGCAGTTGCCAACGAAACCCACAGCGCGGTGATCGGTCCTTGACCAAGCAGCGGAACGGCCTCGTTGGCCCAGCCGGTATTGGCGTCATGGGACAGGGCGGCGCTGAAGGCGACGGTGAAGAAGATGGCCGTGTCCAGCACCGACCCGACCGAGGACGACATCAGCGGCGCCACCCACCAGCGGCGATTCCGCAACGCGTTGAAGACCACGATATCGACCAGTTGGGCGATCAGGAAGGCCGCGCCGGACCCCACGGCGATTCGGATAGTGGTCTTGTCCAGGCCTGCGGCGACGACCGAACAGGCGACCCCCACGACAAACCCTGCCAGAACGACGCGCCGCGCGGCATGGGGACCGTAAACGCGGTTCATCACCTCGGTCACGAGAAAGGCGAAGGGATAGGTGAAGGCGCCCCAGGTCAGCCAGGAACCGACGGTGAACTGCACAAGGATGTTCGAGGCCACGACGATGATGGCCATGGCAAGGATGCCGGGCAGATAGCGGGTCATTGATGGTTTCCGTTTTACAAGGTCGCGGAACAACTCGGCCCCGCACCTTGCGGGACAGCGCGCGCTTTAGGCGGCAGGCCGGGGCCTTGTCAATCGCGCAGCCGGTATTCCACCAACTCGGTGCGCTGCACGAACAGGAAATTGTCGTCCGAGATCATGGTCAGCCGGATGCCCTGTCCGTCGTGCCAGACCGCCAGCCCTTCTAAGTTGTCGTATTGCAGGGCGCGCGTGGTCAGCAGGATTTCCTCGTTCACCGGGCCGTCGTCGGTCAGTTGCATCCGACGCACGCGCGACGCGAACCCCAGGATCCCCTGGAAATCGCGTTCCAGAAGATAGAACCAGCCGTCCGGGCCGAAATCGGCGCCGACGGCCAGCCAGCGGGGATCGCGCCTGATCTCTCCGGTCTGGCCCCACTGGTTGTCGCGAAAGGTGACGATCGGGAAGGGCTGGTCCTCGGACTCCGATCGCTCGGGCACGGCATGAACAGTGCCATCGCGGATCGCGATGGCCTCAAGCCCGGAATTGAGGTTCATCCAGGGCTGCTTCGGAGGCAGGCGCCGGGAAAGCGGCGCGGCGTCGGGGTTTTCGTAAAGCGAGATGCGGTTCAGCCCTTCGAAGCTGATCCAGATGCGGCCGTCTTCGCCGATGGCCAATCCTTCGCTGTCGCCGTGATAGCCGGGCTTCAGCGGACGGCCCTTCCTATCCTTCAGATGCGCGCGTCCGGCGATGTTCATGCCACGGATCATGCCCTGGTTGTCGCGTTCGATGCTGCCCCAGTAAAGATGCGCCCGGTCGGTCAGGGCATGAAAGCTGCTGCCGTCGGCATTCAGCTCGATCCCGGAAAAGCCGCCGAAGCTGTCATCGCTGTCGTGCCAGACAAAGGTGCCGACATATTCCAGCGATGCGGCCGGCGCAGGGACGCCGGCCGCGATCAGCAGCAGCGATAGCAACCCCCCTAGGGCGCGCCGGCGACGGTTCGGCATTCGCGGGGCATTTCGCTCAGCCGGAAGGTCCGGGGATGGCGATAGTTCGGGTCGGGGGGCGTGGGCTTGACGCGGCTGGGGTCGATGCGGTTCTTGATCCATTCTGCGGCCTCGGCGCAGCCGTCGCCTGCGGGCGGCGGATCCTGGCGGTCGCAGATCGACCCGCGCGGGCAGGACAGGCGGACGTGGAAGTGATAGTTGTGATCGTTGATGGGGCGCACCTTGCGCAGCCAACTGCGGTCGCCGCGCTCCATCTGGCACATGGCCACCTTGGCGACGGGATCGACCAGGATGCGTTCCACGCGTGGGTCGCGCGCAGCGGCGCGCATGATGGCCATGTGCCCGCCGTTCCACGCATTCGTCAGGCCCACGCCCCGCCGGTCGGTGATCGAGACCGAGGACAGGCTTTCGCGCTGCTGGGGCGACAGGTTCAGCGAGGACGGCGGCAGCATCCAGATATCGGCGTCCAGGCCCAGCTGGTGGCTGGCGTGGCCCGAGGTCATCGGCCCGCCGCGCGGCTGGCTCATGTCGCCGATATAGAGGCCGCGCCAGCCCGCCTGTTGTGCGGCTTGCGACAAGCCCATCAGGAAATTCACCAGATCGGGATGGCCCCAGTTGCGGTTCCTGGACAGGCGCATCGCCTGCCAGCTTGGCCCGCTTTCGGGCAGCTGGACAAAGCCCTGACCGCAGCCCTTGGAATAAAAGCCGATGGATACGGCGGGACCTTGGCTTGCTGTTGGGAAGCCGCCGAAAACATCCTTGGCCAGGGGGTCGGCGGATGCGGGCATCGCCAGTCCAGCCAGAATGGCTGCGGCGGCCAGGAACTTGCGGATCACTGCTCGACCTCTCCTTCGGGTTTGACCCAGACTAGCAGAACCAGCGACAGGATAAACAGCCCGATCAGGGGGGAAATGCCCAGCCGCTGGTTCCCGCTGATGTCGGTGACAAGGGCGATCAGCAGGGGGGCCAGAAAGGCGGTGGCCTTGCCGGACAGGGCGTAGAGGCCGAATCCTTCGGTCGCGCGGGCTTCGGTGGTGTGGCGGACCATCAAGGTGCGGCTGGCGGCCTGCAGCGCGCCGCCCGCCCCGCCGATCAGCGCGCCGCACAGGAAGAACACCAGATCCGGTACGAAGAATCGCCCGAAAACCGGATTGGTCGGCACGGACAGACCGAACAGGGTCTGGCGGTCCATGCCGACCACCACGACGCAGACGGCGGTCAGGACCAGGATCGTCGCGATGATCACGGGCTTTGGTCCCCAGGCCCGGTCGGCGCGACCGCCCGCCCAGCTGACGATGGCCGCGGAAATGGCGCTGACCACGCCAAAGACGCCTGCCAGGAACACCGGCCAGCCCAGCACCGTCCCCGCATAAACGCCGCCGAATCCGTAAAGCGCATTCAGCGCGTCGCGTGACAGCATGGACGACGCCAGCCAGGCGGCCAGGCTGCGGCGGTGGCGCAGGCTGCGGATCAGCGCCCACAGATCGCCCAAAGCCGCGCGGATGCGGATGGGCTGACTTGGCCCGCGCGGCTCGCGCACCCACAAAAAAAAGGGGATCATGAAAAGGGCATACCAGATCGCCACCAAGGGGCCGACAAAGCGGGTGCCCTCGCGGGCCGCCGGATCCAGCCCGAACAGCGGATCCAGCCCGATCAGGGTCTTGCCATCGGGCGTTTCCTGAAACAGCGCCAGCATCACCGCCAGAGAGACGACCCCGCCCAGATATCCAAAGGCATAGCCTGAACCGGACAGGCGGCCGATTTCATCCCGTGGCGCCAGGCCCGGCAGCAGGGCGTTGGTAAAGATCGTCGCGAACTCGACCCCGATCAGGCCGATGCCGAACAACGCCACCGCCTGCACCAATGCGGGCTGCTGGGGCATCAGGAACCACAGCCCGGCGGACCCGACCACATAAAGGACCGAGAAGAACCAGATCCACGGCATCCGCCGCCCCGAGGTGTCGGCAATGGCACCCAGGATCGGCGCGCAAAGGGCGATGATGATGCCGGTGATTGACAGACCATATCCCCACAAGGCCTGGGCCTGCGCGCCCGCCAGCCTCAGGTCGCCACTGACGTGCAGGAAATGGCGCTGCGCGACCTCGGCGAAATAGACCGAGAAGATGAAGGTCAGCAGAAGCGTATGAAAAGGCTGGCTTGCCCAGTCGAAGAACCACCAGCCCCAGATCCGTTTGCGGTCCATCCGCCCCCCAAGCGCGCCGTTCGCGGCCATAAGGCCCATGGGGCGTCAGGCTGGCAAGTGGGCTTTTGCGTCAGGGGCAAGCTGGGGCGGCCAGGGGCGCAGCGCGTCTGCCTGCGACCAGGCGGCGATCCAGTCCGGCAGGGGCGGGCTGTCCGGCGCGGCGCCCAGGGCTGCCATCACCTGCGCCGGGGGAACGATCCCGCCTGCCGATGTGATGGCCGACCGGATCAGCACCTGGTTGCAGCACTCGGTTCCCTTCCACATCGACTGGTCCATGTAGATGAAGCGGTGATCCCAGCCCACGACGCGAGAGATCATGGTGAAGCGTTCAAAGGCCCGGATGCGGCGGCGATAGCGGACCGAACTGCCCGCGATGGTGATGCCCCATTTGCGGTCTCGCAGGATCGGGATCAGCCCGCTGCGCTGCGCCATGGGGATGCGGCCCAGGTCGAACAGGGTCAGGGTGCGCCCGTTGTTCAGTTCGATCCACGGATCAAGATCCCAGGGCCAGCAGACATGGGTCGAGACATGCGTCCCCGTTACCGCCAGCCGCGGGGCATTGCGGAACTTGATCATCTCCTTGGCGAAGCGGAACAGGGGATACATCGCGGATCCTTCGGGTTGCCTGGACTTGTGGCGTGGCCCCGACCCACGCGATCGTCAACGGGGGACGCTGCGGCAACTTGCTTGCGAAGCCCTGCCCGCATCCCCATAACAAGCCCGAACGCGAAGAACCGAGAGGCATGATGGGAACGCTTTACGAGGCCTTGCAACTGATCCTGCAAGTGGTGTGGTTCGTGATGATCGTCCATATCATCATGTCCTGGCTGATCAATTTCCAGGTCCTGAACCTGCGCCAGCCGCTTGTCGCGCAGCTGTGGGACGGACTGAACCGTCTGCTGGAACCCCTCTATCGTCCGATCCGCAATGTCTTGCCAAACACCGGCGGGCTGGATCTGGCGCCCCTGGTCCTGTTCATCATCATCATCATCCTGCAACGCGCCCTGGCAAACAACGCGGGCTTTTTCTACGGGATGTGATGCCAACCGACCTGCTGCGAGAGGTCTGGGGCTTCGACGGTTTCCGCCCCGGTCAGCAAGAGATCGTCGAGGCGGTGGCCGCAGGCCGCAACGTGCTGGCGATCATGCCCACGGGCGGCGGCAAGTCATTGTGCTTTCAACTTCCTGCGCTGATGCGCGACGGGGTGACGGTTGTCATCTCGCCCCTGATCGCCCTGATGCGCGACCAGGTCCGCGCGCTGCGCGAGGCGGGCGTGGCGGCGGGCGCCCTGACCAGCGGCAACACCGATGAGGAAACGGACGCCGTTTTTCAGGCCTTGTCGCGGGGTGAACTGAAGCTCCTCTATATGGCACCGGAACGCCTTGCCTCGGGCGGGACGCTGACCTTGCTGCGGCGCGCGGGTGTCACAGCGATCGCGGTCGATGAGGCGCATTGCGTCAGCCAATGGGGCCACGACTTCCGCCCCGATTATCTGCGTATTGGCGACCTGAAGCGCGCCCTCGATGTGCCGCTGGCGGCCTTTACCGCGACCGCGGACGTGGAAACGCGGGCCGAGATCGTCACGCGCCTGTTCGAGGGCAAGGAACCCGTCACCTTCCTGCGCGGCTTCGACCGCCCGAACTTGCGCCTGGCCTTCCAGCCCAAGGACAGTCCGCGCAAGCAGGTGATGGCCTTTGTCGCCGCGCGGCGCGGCCAGTCGGGCATCATCTATTGCGCCAGCCGTGCGCGGACCGAGACCCTGGCCGATGCCCTGGCCCAGGCGGGCCATGCGGCCGTGGCCTATCATGCAGGGCTTGAAGCAGAGGTGCGGCGCCGGGTCGAGGCGCGGTTCCAGCGGGAAGACGGGCTGATCGTGGTCGCCACCATTGCCTTTGGCATGGGCATCGACAAGCCCGACATCCGCTGGGTTCTGCACGCCGACCTGCCCAAGACCATCGAGGGCTATTACCAGGAAATCGGCCGTGCGGGCCGCGACGGTGATCCGGCCGATACGCTGACACTTTACGGTCCCGACGACATCCGGTTGCGCCGTACCCAGATCGACGAAGGGCTGGCCGATCCCGCCCGCAAATCCGCCGACCACGCCCGGCTGAACGCGCTTCTGGGCCTAGCCGAGGCGACCGGCTGCCGCCGCCGCAAGCTGCTGGCCTATTTCGGCGAGGATCTGGCCGAGGATTGCGGAAACTGCGACCTGTGCCAGACGCCGCCAAAGCTGTTCGACGCGACGCAGGCGGTGCGCAAGGCGCTGTCGGCCATCGTGCGCACCGGCGAATGGTTTGGCGCCACGCATCTGATTGACATCCTAACCGGCACTGTCACCGAAAAGGTCCGCGAACGCGGGCATGACAGCCTGCCGACCTTTGGCGTGGGCCGCGAACACGGGCGCGCGCAATGGCAGGCGATCTTCCGGCAGATGATGGGCCGCGACCTGTGCCGCCCCGATCCCGAACGCCACGGCGCCCTGCACCTGACCGAGGCCGCCCATCCCGTCCTGCGCGGCGAGGAAAGCGTGACCCTGCGCCATGACACCACGGCCAGCAAGCCCGCCACCGTCCTGCGCACCCAGGTCAGCGAGGAGGACGAGCCGCTGCTGTCCGCGCTGAAGGCCAAGCGCCGCGCCTTGGCCGAGGCCGCGCGCGTCCCCGCCTATGTCATCTTTCCCGACCGCACCCTGATCGAGATGGCCGAGAAGCGCCCCGGGACGCTGGACCAGATGGCCCAGGTCGGCGGCGTGGGCGCCAAGAAGCTGGAAAGCTATGGCCGCGATTTCCTGTCGGTGATCGCGGGCGAGGTGCCCGAGATGCACCCGATGCGCCGCAAGCTGGCGGGCCGCCCGGAAGGCGCGCTGTTCGACCGGCTGGTCGCGGTGCAGGCCGATCTGCTGCGCGGCCCGGACGGCACGGAAAAGCCGCTGTCCTGTTCCACCGCCCAGATCCGCCGCATCGCCGAAGCCCGTCCCGGCGACGAAGCGGGGCTGGCCCGGCACCTGGACCAGGCGCGGCTTGACCGCTTTGGCGCAGCCTTCCTGCGTGAAATCGCAGCGGCTTGATTGAATTGTCAGTGTAAAGTGAACGTGATGCCCTGCCCGGGGCGTTTCTGCGTCAGTATCTTGATGCGGCATCCTCTGGGAGAGAGTCATGAAACTTCGCTG